>NZ_QSCK01000021.1:0-77992 GCF_003463035.1 Roseburia sp. OF03-24
AAGGATTTCGAACCAAAAAGAAGAAATAAAATGTGCCGCCCTGATGGGCGGCATGTTTTTTTAAAAGGCAAGGTACAGATGATTACGTACTTACGATCAACCGACCGTACGGCATTTCCCTATCTTTCGTAAAGCGTATAATGATGTTTCTTAAGCAGTGCGACTGCCAGTGCTAACGATTCCCTGTCATACATTTCAAGTCTCAAGACACCGCCTTCAAATTCACGGTTATGAATGATGCCGATGTTTTTTATGCTTAAATTATTGCTTGCAAGGATCGTGGCGACGGTGGCGATCCCACCGGTCTCATCGATCAGATCTAAATATAATTCGTAAATATTCTTTAAAGCGCCTTTTGCCGTAATAGTGATAGAATCACGGTAATCTTTAGCGGCAGTAAAGGCATCTAACAGTGCAGGTGAATCTGCATCTGCGATATTGATCCGCATTTTCTCCAAAGTATGAATATAACTGTCCAATAATTTTAAAATCTGTTCCTGGTTGGACAGGCAGATATTTTCCCACATGACAGGAGAGGATGATGCAATTCGCGTGATATCTTTAAATCCTCCGGCTGCAATGGTTTTCATGATCTCATTTTCATCATCTGATTCACGAACCAGATTTACGAGACTGTATGCGATCACGTGCGGCAGATGGCTGATCGCTGCGGTAGCATAATCGTGCTGTTCGTATCCTAAAACAAGTGGAATCGCACCGAGAGAACGAACCAGTTCTGTCAGCTCTTCCACAGCGGGAGCAGGACTTTTATCGGTTGGTGTGATAATATAGTAAGCATTTTCCAAAAGTGTTTCTGAGGCATTAGAAAGACCGGTTTTCTCAGATCCCGCCATCGGATGCCCGCCAATAAAGTTAGCTTCAAGACCTAGCTTTTCTACTTCCCTGTGAATCTCTGTCTTGACGCTCCCGACATCTGTGATAATACAGTCCGGTGAGATCACATCTTTTAACTGTTGCAGATATTCGATATTTTTCCTGGTCGGAGTGCACAGAAAAATATAATCGCAGTCTGCAAAATCTTTCAGTTCACACGGTGTATTGTTTACGATTAAATGTTCTTTATAAGCGTCGGCAACCGTCTCGGTATGATGTGCTGTAGCGATCATTGTGAGTTCCGGATGAAGTGCATGCAGTTTCTTTGCAATGGAACCACCGATGAGTCCGAGTCCGATAAAGCCGATTTTCTGAAGTGACATATATGGAAATCCCCCTGTTAGATGTTAAAATTCTATTCTTATAATTCTTTACCTATCATAGACATAAATCACAAGAAAGTCAACACGTTAAAGTACAAAAGTGTATATTGCATAAAAAAATAATCAAAGTTTGGACGAAATGTGAACACTATGTAAACATTCCATGCAAATGGTAAAAAAATATTTAAAATGCATACATAATATATAAACAAATTTTGGGTAATATAAAAATAGTTAGTAAATATGAATAAATAAGTTGTAATAAACGTGTAAATTTAGTAAAATATAACCATACAGCGAATGCCGTTTCAGAGGTATCGACTAAAAAATATGTATTGGAGGATTTGCTATGAACGTTTACACAACTGACAAGATTCGTAATGTGGTTCTGCTTGGACATGGTGGATGTGGTAAAACAAGTCTCGCCGAGGCGATGGCTTATCTTGCGGGGATGACAACACGCATGGGAAAAGTTACCGATGGTAACACGATCAGCGATTATGACAAAGAAGAAATCAAACGTCATTTTTCCATCAACACAACTGTGATACCGATTGTCTGGGGTGATACCAAGATCAATATCCTTGATACACCTGGTTATTTTGATTTTGTAGGGGAGGTAGAAGAAGCAGTCAGTGCTGCGGATGCAGCAATTATCGTAGTATCCGGTAAGGCTGGCATTGAAGTCGGCACAAAGAAGGCATGGGAGTTATGTGAGACATACAAACTGCCGCGTATGGTATTTGTTACAGATATGGATATCGATGAGGCAAGTTACCGGCAGGTCGTAGAAGATTTACAGCAGCTATACGGCAAGCGGATCGCACCTTTCCATCTTCCGATCCGTGAAAACGGACAGTTCGTCGGTTATGTCAATGTATTACAACAGCGGGCAAAACGCTGGAAAGATAACGGCGAAGTGGAAAAGGTAGAAGTGCCGGAGTATTCCAAAGAGAATCTTGGTATCTGCAGGGAAGCATTGATGGAGGCTGTTGCGGAGACGAGTGAAGAATTTATGGATCGTTATTTTGGAGGGGAAGAGTTCTCCGAGGATGAGATCCGCCAGGCACTCCGTGTCAATGTATCCGATGGAAGCATCGTTCCGGTGCTGATGGGTTCGAATGTTCTTGCACGCGGCATGTATACACTGATGGTCGACATTGTAAAATATCTTCCGAGTCCGGAAAAACGTTCCTGCACCGGAATCAATGCAAAGTCCAACGAGGTATACAATGCAGACTATGATTTTGCAAAACCAAAATCAGCTTATATTTTCAAAACGATTGCAGACCCGTTTATTGGGAAATATTCATTGATCAAAGTTAATTCGGGAGTTATCAAAACAGATGATCTTCTTTACAACCAGCATAAAGATACAGAGGAAAAAATCGGAAAGATCTATGTACTCTGTGGCAATAAGCCGGAGGAAGTAAAGGAACTGCATGCGGGAGATATCGGAGCGTTAGCGAAGCTGACTAAAGCAGCTACCACAGATTCCCTTTCTACCAAAGCGAACCCGATTCTGTATATAAGAACACAGATCTCCATACCATATACTTATAAACGTTATAAGGCAGTCAACAAAGGAGATGAAGATAAGATCTCGCAGGCATTGCAAAAGCTGATGCTCGAAGATCTTACATTAAAAACAGTCAATGACAGTGAAAATGGCCAGACATTACTTTACGGTATGGGAGACCAGCACCTTGATGTTGTGGCAAGCAAACTGTTAGAGAGATACAAAGTTCAGATTGAACTGAAAAAACCAAAAGTAGCATTCCGGGAGACCATTCGTAAGAAAGCGGATGTGGAATACAAGTACAAAAAACAGTCCGGAGGTCATGGGCAGTATGGTCACGTCAAGATGACATTTGAACCTTCCGGAGACCTTGAAACACCATATGTATTTGAACAATGTGTTGTCGGTGGAGCCGTTCCGAAGAACTTCTTCCCGGCGGTGGAGAAAGGAATCCAGGAAGGCGTGCAAAAAGGACCGATGGCAGCTTATCCGGTGGTAGGAGTAAAAGCAGTTTTATATGATGGCTCTTATCATCCGGTAGACTCTTCTGAAATGGCATTTAAGGTTGCAGCACTTCAGGCATTTAAAAAAGGTTTCATGGAGGCATCACCGATCCTGTTAGAGCCGATCGCATCCTTAAAGGTTGTTGTACCTGACAAATATACAGGTGACATCATGGGAGACTTAAATAAGCGCCGTGGACGCGTACTTGGAATGAATCCGACAGAACACGGTTATCAGGAGATCGTAGCTGATATCCCATATATGGAATTATATGGATACAATACAGATTTACGTTCTATGACCGGTGGAAGCGGAACCTTTTCTTATGAGTTTGCAAGATATGAACAGGCTCCTTCTGATATTCAGGAACAGGAGATCGCAGAAAGAGCAGGCAAACTCGATAACACGGACAATTCATAAAAACTTCTTTGAAAAATAAAAGAAGCAAGTCTTCCCGGAAAGCAGAGCAAAAAACACAGACTGGCTGTAATACCGGCTGGTCTGTGTACAAAAAAGGGAGGAATGGGTATGCAGTTTGGCAGAAAAATTTGCAAAGAATTATTTGTAATTTTATATGTATTTATTTTTCTTGTAAGTGATCCAAAACTGGTTCGTGCCTGCAGTATTATCATACTCCCGAATGCTTCACAGGAGACCATTGCAAGTGATGATATCACATTAGACCTCTTTGCAGGAGAAAATCCATCGGAATATCATATTGTATATGAAGTAAATGGTGGCATTAACAGTAGTAATAATACAAAAAACATCAAAAAGGAAGAACTTCCGTTTACCTTGGATGTACCGGTTAAGATCGGATATAATTTTGCCGGCTGGTATGCAGATTGCAATTATTCCAGAAAAGTTACAACAATCGATGAGGACAGCCCTGCTAATATGGTGCTTTTTGCAAAATGGACAAAAAACATCGATAATCATTATAATGTAGAAATGTATTCTTACCAGACTGGCACGATCCGTGATAGCAGTCAGAAAGAGTTAAAGGAATGTTCTTATACTTTTTTGGATTCTCTTTCGATTCCGGGAATGCCTTCTACCAGAGAAAAAGATTATAAGGACAATTTGATCAGCAGTTCCAGCCAGTGTATGCAGGGACTTTGCTTCACACCGGATTATATTCTTATCACAGCCTATTCAGAAGATCGTAAAAATTTAGGCTCGTTAATGGTATTTGACCGTGAGAGTGGTGAATATCTTGTGACACTTGGCATGAAGAAAGAAAGTCATCTTGGAGGTATTGCTTTTGATGGTGAAAATGTCTGGATCTGCCATTCTAATTCCAATACATTAGAACGCATTTCCTATGAATATATCACAACAATTGCAAATGATGTACCGGGGTATTGTATTGATGCATCCGCTTTGTCAGATGAATATCGTCTGAAAAATACACCATCCTGCATTACCTGCTACGGCGGAAGACTCTGGGTTGCTACACATACCAGATTTTTTGATTCCGAAATGTATTCTTACAGTTACGATAAAGAAGCGGATAAACTGACAGCAGTCAGCAGTTATAATCTTCCAAGCAAGGTGCAGGGCGTGGCTTTTGATGATAATGGCTCTATTTATTTAAGTACCTCTTATGGAAGAAACAATTCTTCTTATTTGAAAGTTTATGCGTCTCTCCTTGCACTGGATAAAAAGCCAAATGATCCAAAGGTAAAAGTTGAGATGCCGCCTTGCTCAGAGGAAGTTGCGATTGCGGATGATACGGTATTTGTTTTATTTGAATCTGCGAGTGCAAAATATTTTGAGGGTACAGACGGTATGGGAAAAAGTCCGGCACCGATTGACAAGTTGTTAGAAGTGAGTGTTGCTTCAATCTGGTAAAACTAAATCAAACAGCAAGCAGATAGAAAAGGGATGGAGTGTTTCCATCCCTTTTGTCAGCTTTGTTTCCGTTCTTTCATAAGACGGATGATCTTATCCGCCTTATCCGCCTCTTCTTTCGACATGTTTTGTTTTAACAGGGCAATTAACATTTCTGTTTCCGGATCAGTAAACTGGATATTGTTTGTCTTTGCCGCATTCATGGTGCCAAGGAGAAATGGCATCATATCTTTAATATTTGTTGGCTTTTCTTTTGAAGCAAAGTTCATTAAAAACTGCAGTTTTTCGGGTGACATATTTTTCAACCCCGGATTATTCCAAAAATCATTTTCCATATTTTTCCCTTTCAAAAGATTTAAGATATTTTATGCAAAAATCGTCTCATATGTTTCCATCATGGAAATCATATTCGTAAGCATATCAAGTGTTTCGAGTTCCTTATCCGTACAGAATTTCCGGAGATCGTTCAGCATAGCAAGCGTGGAATTTTCTTCTTCGCTGACAGAGCACATAGACATGACTTTATCTTCCTGATTAAATACCTGGATGGTATTCTGTAATTCCATATATTTGATCAGAATGGCAAATTGTTTTTTCTGGTCGCCTTTCATATAAGGAATTGCTGTTTTTAACATCTGCAGTTCTCGGGTCTGTGTCATATTATCAAATGGCGTGAATGAATTTTGTTCCATAAAAATCTCCATTCTTGTGTGTGAAAAAAGTTTTTTTCACTCGAATGCCTTTTTCTTTCAGTTTATGAATCAGAAAAATAGATTATGTCAGCTATTATGCAGATTTTAGGATGGGTTTAGTGACGATGTCAGGCAGTCCGGCATAAAATAAACAGGGAGGAATAAAAATATGCTGATTATTGATGGGAATAGTGTTTATGAAATAGATGAAGAGTGTGCCAGGAGAAAGAAAGTCCCGAAAGAATGTGGAATTTATGAGAAGATGATACAACAGAAGAAATGGGAAAAAGATCAGGAATATACAGATAAAAATCAGAAAGAAAAATACTCATAATATCGATGATCTATGAATCAGGAACGAATCCTGCCCGGAGGGCAAAAAACGTCTCGCCTGTAACGGGCAGAGACGTTTTTGGTATAAACAATAGAATGATACAGGGCGACCGGCAATACCGGTCGCCTGTATGGAATGAATGCTCAGACTAGCAGAAGCATCCTCCGCCATTTCCACCACATCCGCCGCAGCAGAAGAGAAGCAGGATGATCCACAGACAGTCATTACTGCCTCCACAGCCATTATTTCCACCACAGAATCCGCCGTTACCGCCACAGCAGCATAATAAGATGATGATCCAGAGAATGGAGTTGCATCCTCCCTCGTTACAGGAACATCCACCACCACAGTTTGTTGCAGCTAAATCACTCATATAAAACCTCCAGAAATTTTTCTTACACTGTATCTTATGTGAAAGCCAGATAAGTGTTACAAATCTGAAAAAATTTTCTGTTAGGTTTAAAGGAATATACAGGATGCATATTTTAACATATTTATAACTGCAAGTTATAGAAAATATAAAATTTTATGCCTTGACAAATAAGAGAGGAAATGTGTAGAATATAGAAAAAGTATAATTGTATACAATTATGCATGAAAAAATATTCACTCTAAAAGTAAAAATATGCATTCATGGCGTGGAGTCATGGCAGAAAGAAGGATTTACGTTATGAGAGAAGTTGTAATGAATAAGAAAACGAATCTGCTGCAGCTTGAAGAGCATTTTTATCAGTTAGCAGATGTGAAAGAACCAAATGTATTCCATAATCTGTTCCCGTATGATGAGATCCCAAAGATCGCATTCAATGACCGAATTGTACCACATAATATGCCTGAAAATATCTGGATCACAGATACGACATTTCGTGATGGACAGCAGTCAAGGGCACCTTATACAACAGAACAGATCGTGACGATCTATGATTATCTGCATCGCCTGGGTGGACCGAAGGGTCTGATACGACAGAGTGAATTCTTTTTATATAGCAAAAAAGACAGAGATGCCGTCTATAAATGTTTAGAGCGCGGTTATAAATTTCCGGAAGTTACAAGCTGGATTCGGGCAAGCAAACAAGACTTCCAGTTAGTAAAAGATATCGGTCTGCGTGAGACAGGTATTCTGGTAAGCTGCTCGGATTATCATATTTTCTATAAAATGAAAATGACAAGAAGAGAGGTCATGAATCTTTACCTGAGTGTCATCCGTGAGTGTTTGGAAACAGGTATCAGTCCACGCTGTCATTTGGAGGATATCACAAGATCTGATATTTACGGTTTTGTAATTCCGTTCTGTGTGGAGCTTATGAAGCTGATGGATGAATATAAGATTCCAATCAAGATCCGTGCCTGCGATACTATGGGATATGGAGTGAATTTCCCTGGTGCTGTGATTCCGCGAAGTGTACCGGGTATCATTTATGGTCTGACCACACATGCAGGTGTACCTTCTGAACTGATCGAATGGCATGGTCATAATGATTTCTATAAAGCAGTTAATAACTCTACGACGGCATGGCTTTATGGAGCCAGTGGTGTCAACTGCTCCCTGTTCGGTATCGGAGAGCGTACCGGTAACACACCGCTTGAGGCTATGGTTTTTGAATATGCACAGTTAAAGGGAACACTCGATGGTATGGATACCACAGTGATCACAGAGCTGGCGGAATATTTTGAAAAAGAGCTTGGATATGTGCAGCCGAGCCGTACACCGTTTGTCGGCAGTAATTTTAACGTTACAAGAGCTGGAATCCATGCGGACGGACTTCTGAAAAATGAGGAGATCTATAATATTTTTGATACCGGAAAATTCTTAAACAGACCGCCATTAGTATCTGTTTCCAACACATCCGGTCTTGCAGGAATTGCTCTCTGGATCAACTCATATTATCATCTTCCGAAAGATAAGAGTGTCGATAAGAACTCAGAACTTGTAAAAAAAGTAAAAGTCTGGGTAGACAAGCAGTATGAGGATGGACGTGTTACGGTACTGACGGATAAGGAATTAGTAGAAGAAATTGAAAAATGCTGTAAGGAATTAAATGTAACAATAGGAGCATGAGGTGTCATATATGGGAGAGGATAATTATTCCTTAAGTTCCCGTGTGTTCCATACGATCCGTGAGAATATTTTATCCGGAAAATATGCGACAGACGAAGAACTGAAGGAAAAAAATATCGGCGAAGAGTTAGGCGTCAGCCGTACTCCGGTGCGTGAGGCGCTCCGCCAGCTTGAACTGGAAGGATTAGTCACCATCATTCCGAATAAGGGTGCTTATGTTGTAGGTATTTCCAAGAAAGATATTCAGGATATTTACGAGATACGGTCACGTTTGGAGGGACTGTGTGCAAAGTGGGCTGCGGACAATATCACAAAAGAGCAGTTAGATGAACTGGATGAAAATATATATCTGTCTGATTTCCATGCAGCAAAAGGAAATTCAGAACAAGTCGTGGAATTAGATAACCGTTTCCATGAAATTTTATATAACGCTTCTGACAGTAAAGAGCTGAAACATGTGCTGCTTGATTTTCATCATTATGTGCAGCGTGTACGTAAAATCACACTTGCAGATCCAAAACGTTCTGTGCAATCGAATCAGGAACACAGACAGATTGTGGAAGCATTAAAAAAACATGATGCCAATCTGGCAGAAAAACTTGCAAATGAGCATATGATGAACACCATTCACAATATGGACAATTACGGATGGGACAATTTATTTCAATAGAAAAGGAGAACATAATGGAAAAAATCAAAATGACAACACCACTGGTAGAGATGGACGGAGATGAGATGACAAGAATCCTCTGGAAAATGATCAAAGATGAATTACTTCTGCCGTTTATTGATTTAAAAACAGAGTATTATGATCTTGGATTAGAGCATCGTAATGAGACAAATGATCAGGTTACCGTTGACTCTGCCAATGCAACAAAGAAATACGGTGTTGCTGTAAAATGTGCAACGATCACACCAAACGCAGCACGTATGACAGAATATAATTTAAAAGAAATGTGGAAAAGCCCGAATGGTACGATCCGCGCCATGTTAGATGGAACGGTATTCCGTGCACCGATCGTTGTAAAAGGGATCGAGCCATGTGTAAAGAACTGGAAAAAACCGATCACGATCGCGCGTCATGCATATGGCGATGTATATAAAGCAACTGAGATGAAGATTCCTGGAGCAGGCAAATGTGAGCTGGTATATACAGCGGAAGATGGTACAGAGACGAGAGAACTGATCCACAACTTTACCGGAGCAGGCGTTGTTCAGGGACAGCATAACCTTTGCAATTCCATTGAAAGTTTCGCAAAAAGCTGTTTTAATTATGCGCTGGATACAAAACAGGATCTGTGGTTTGCAACAAAGGATACGATTTCAAAAAAATACGATCATACCTTTAAAGACATTTTTCAGGAAATCTTTGATGCAGAGTACAAAGAAAAATTCGAAAAAGCAGGTATTACCTATTTTTATACATTGATCGATGATGCAGTTGCACGTGTAATGAAGTCTGAGGGTGGTTATATCTGGGCATGTAAAAATTATGATGGAGATGTCATGAGTGATATGGTTTCAAGTGCATTTGGTTCACTTGCCATGATGACTTCTGTATTAGTTTCCCCGGATGGATATTATGAATATGAAGCTGCACATGGAACGGTACAGCGCCATTATTACAAACACTTAAAAGGTGAGGAGACATCCACAAACTCTGTTGCAACTATTTTTGCATGGACAGGTGCACTTAAGAAACGTGGAGAACTTGATTCTAACCAGGCATTATCTGATTTTGCAGAAAAACTTGAAAAGGCTTGTATAAAGACCATTGAAGATGGTAAAATGACAAAAGACCTTGCGCTGATTACTACAAATCCGAATCCGGTTGTATTAAACAGCGAAAATTTCATCAAGGCAATCAGAACAACATTAGAGGAAAGTTTAAAATGATTTTGTCATGTCAGAGTATCTCAAAGTCTTTTGGAACAGATGAGATCTTAAAAGATGTAAGTTTTCATATTGAAGCAAACGAAAAAGCAGCGATTGTCGGCATCAATGGTGCCGGCAAGTCTACGCTGCTTAAAATTATTATGGGCGAAGAAACGTCCGATACCGGTGAAGTGATCCTTGCAAAAGATAAAACAATCGGTTATCTGGCACAGTATCAGGATGTATCGGGGCACAGAACCATTTATGACGAAGTTCTTAATGCAAGAGCTGACATCCTTGAAATGGAACAGAAACTCCGCAATATGGAGTCAGAAATGAATCAGCAGACCGGTGGGGAACTGGAAAAACTGATGGAGGTTTATCATCGTCTGAGCCACGAATTTGAACTGCAGGGCGGATATGCATACCGGAGTGAAGTAACCGGTATTTTAAAAGGACTTGGTTTTTCGGACGAAGATTTAACAAAACAGATGAATGAATTGTCCGGAGGACAGAAAACCAGGGTTTCGCTTGGCAAACTCTTAGTCACAAAGCCGGATGTATTACTTTTAGATGAGCCGACAAACCATCTGGATATGGAGTCGATCCGCTGGCTTGAGAATTTTCTGCGGGCTTACAAAGGGGCTGTTGTGATCGTAGCACATGACCGTTATTTTCTGGATCGCGTTGTCACAAAAGTTGTAGAGATTTTCCAGCATAAAGCGTATGTATATCAGGGAAATTACTCGGATTTTGCGAAGAAGAAAGCAAAAGTCCGTGAAGATCTGTTAAAACAATATTATAATCAGCAGCGTGAGATCAGACATCAGGAAGAAGTTATCACAAAGTTAAAATCGTTTAACCGTGAAAAATCCATCAAGCGTGCGGAGAGCCGCGAAAAGATGTTAGACAAGATAGAACGTATTGAAAAACCGGTTGAGGACAATACAGACATTAAGATCGTGTTAGAGCCAAATGTGGTCAGCGGAAATGATGTCCTTACGGTGTCAGGTCTTGCAAAATCATATCCGCCGGTTACATTGTTTTCGGATATCTCATTCGAGATTAAACGTGGGGAGCGGGTAGCACTGATCGGCAATAACGGAACCGGGAAAACGACCATCTTAAAGATCATCAATAATCTGATACAGGCAGATGGTGGTACGGTAACACTTGGTTCGAATGTTCACATTGGATATTACGATCAGGAACATCAGCTTTTACATATGGAAAAAACCATATTTGAAGAGATCTCAGATGCTTATCCAGAGCTGAACAACACAAAGATCCGCAATGTACTGGCAGCCTTTTTATTTACAAATGATGATGTGTTTAAGCGGATCTCAGATTTAAGCGGTGGTGAAAGAGGCCGTGTCTCTCTGGCAAAACTGATGCTTTCAGATGCTAATTTTCTTATTTTAGATGAGCCGACAAACCATCTGGACATTACATCCAAGGAAATTTTGGAATCTGCATTAAACCAGTATACAGGAACGGTATTTTTTGTTTCACATGACCGCTATTTTATCAATCAGACAGCAACAAGAATCCTGGAGCTGACAGGTGAAACAATTGTAAATTATATCGGAAATTATGATTATTATCTGGAAAAACATGATATTATGACGCAGTTGTATGTGAAACAGCCAGAAACTTCAGATGTGCAGCCTAAGAAACAGGATGATGCCGTTAATAAGCTCGACTGGCAGGCACAAAAAGCAGAGCAGGCAAGGATTCGTAAAATTGAAAACAGTTTAAAAAAAGCCGAGGAAGAGATTGCCGCACTTGAAAGTGAAATAAGCATGATCGATGAAGAATGTGCAAAGCCGGAAAACGCAGTTAATTCCGCAAAATTAAATGAGCTTGCAGCAAGACAGCAGGAGTGCAGGGAACGACTGGAAACCTGCTATGAAACCTGGGAAGAGCTGTCAATGCAGTTAGATGGAACTGATTGATGATATTTCCTGACAAAACAGAAAATATCTTATTGAAAAAAAGATAGTTAAATTTTTCACACATTGACAGACACAGGGGAAATCACTATAATAAACGAGAGAACGTAAGAAAGGTGGAACCTTTTGTGCAGGAAAAAGAAATATCACAGGCAGTTATCCGGAGAATGCCGCGTTATTACCGCTACCTCGGAGAACTCTTAGATGCCGGTGTAGAACGTATATCATCCAATGATCTGAGTAAACGAATGAATGTGACTGCATCCCAGATCAGACAGGATCTGAATAATTTTGGTGGTTTTGGCCAGCAGGGTTATGGTTATAATGTAAAGTTTTTATATGAGGAAATCGGTAAGATATTAGGTTTAAATGAAAGACACAATATTATTGTGGTGGGTGCAGGTAATCTTGGACAGGCACTTACAAACTATGTGAAATTTGAAAAACTTGGTTTTGTGATCATAGGACTGTTTGATGTAAATCCTGCATTGGACGGTGTGACCGTGCGTGGAATCAAAATCCGCATGCTGGATGAATTAGAGAGTTTCTGTGCAGAAAATCAGGTGGATATTGCGGCGCTTACTATGCCAAAGGAAAAGGCTGATGCCATTGCAAACAGACTAGTCGGACTTGGAATCCGCGCAATCTGGAATTTTGCGCATGTAGACCTGGAGCTCATTGATAAAAATGTTGTTGTAGAGAATGTACATCTTTCCGACAGTTTGATGCAGTTATCTTACAACATTGTCAGAAACAAAAAAGCAGAAGAAAACGGCAACTGAAAAGGGTGCCATAAATTCAGGAAGCAATTAGCTGCCGCACAGATCTTTGTGCGGCGTTTTTTGCTTATAACAGGGGGCTTATTATCATGAAGTATCTTGTAAACAGCAGGGAAATGCAAAAATATGACGCAAATACCGTTTCACATTTTAAGGTTCCGGGACTTCTTCTGATGGAGCGTGCAGCAATAACATTTGTAAATGAACTCCATAAGCAAAAGGTCGATCTCTCAGAAGTTCTTATCGTATGCGGCAGCGGAAATAATGGTGGAGATGGTCTTGCGATCGCCCGCCTTTTATTTCTGGAGGGACATACTGTTACAGTTGTTTTTGCTGGAAATAAAGATCATTGCTCGGAGCAAAACAGAATCCAGCAGGATATTTTAAATGCATATGGTGTTCCTGTCTATACGGATTTACCGGAACAGATCAGACCAACAACTGTCATAGATGCACTATTTGGTGTAGGGTTGTCGAGAGACGTGACTGGTACTTATGCAGATATATTATGTTGTATGAATACACTTCCGGGAGAAAAAGTGGCAGTGGATATTGCATCCGGAATTTCTGCAGATACAGGTGCTGTCCTTGGTATGGCATTTCGTGCAGATATCACGATCACATTCGCATTTGCGAAATTAGGCAGTATTCTCTGGCCGGGAAATGAATATGCCGGCAGAGTGATCGTATGTGATATCGGTATCACGAAAGAAAGCTGGCTGGGAGAGACACCGTCAGTAATGGCATTGGAAACGAAAGATTTATTGCTGCTCCCGGAGAGAAAAAGTCATTCTAATAAAGGAAACTATGGAAAACTTTTGCTGATCGCAGGAAGTGTCAATATGGCAGGGGCGGCAGTTTTATCTGCAAAAGCTGCTTACGCCACAGGATGCGGTCTGGTGCGTGTGCTGACGCCGGAAGAAAACAGGATTATTTTACAGAGCTGTGTTCCAGAGGCGGTTCTTACTACTTATGATAAAAATGCTGCTCCGGGGAAGGCTGTATTACAGGAGGCTTTTGATTGGGCAGATGCCATTGTGGCAGGTCCCGGGCTTGGGAAAGAAAAAACTGCTGCACAGATATTAAATTTTGTGTTAGAATATGGAACGTCACAGGAAAAGAAAGCAATTCTTTTTGATGCGGATGCGTTAAATCTGATAGCAGAGCAGAATGACTTACCAGAGGCAGATATCTGGAAAAATTTTAAAATCCCGGCAGTGATCACACCTCATCCCGGAGAGATGAGCCGGCTTACCGGAAAAACAGTCAGTGAGATCCAGCATCATTTACTTCAGACTGCTGCGGATTATGCAAAAGAATATCACGTTGTATGTGTCTTAAAAGACGAACATACCGTAACTGCACTGCCGGATGGTAAAAAATACCTGAATCTTTCCGGCAATTCCGGAATGGCAACAGCAGGAAGCGGAGATGTGTTAAGTGGTGTGATCGGTACATTTATGGCACAGAAAATAACACCTTACCAGGCGGCTCCTCTTGGGGTATATCTTCATGGCCTGTCCGGTGATCTTATGATACGCACAACGGGGTTACAGGGGCTTACAGCCTCAGATCTGATCTGTGGTATTAAAAAAGTTCTGAATATTTATACTACAAAGCCGGTCGATAATGAACAAAAATTCGTTGAATAAAAAACGGTACACAAAATAGATGGAGGATCAACATGAACAGATACAGCAGAGTGCATGCGGAAATCGATCTGGATGCAATTCTACACAACATGGATGCGATGCGCGGAAACATTGCAAAAGACACAAAAATTATGGCTGTCATTAAGGCAGATGGCTACGGACATGGTGCCGTAGAGATTGCAGAGACGATTGAAAAACTGGATTATCTTTATGGTTATGCAGTTGCCACGGTTGAGGAAGGACTTATCCTTCGTAATCACGGAATCCAGAAACCGATCCTGATCTTAGGATATGTATTCCCGGATCAGTATGTGGATATGATTAAAGCAGGTATCCGTCCAACCGTATTTACAAAAGAGATGGCAGAAAAACTTTCCGTTGCCGCAGCAAGTATCGGAAGAGACTGCAAGATCCATTTCGCGATCGATACCGGAATGAGCCGGATCGGTTATCAGGTCACAGAAGACGCAGCAGATGAGATGGCACAGCTTTCAAAACTGCCGCATATTATAGTGGAGGGTATTTTTACCCATTTTGCGAAAGCGGATGAAAAAGATAAGGAACCAACCTACCAGCAGATCGGACTTTTCAAGAAAATGATCGGCATGTTAGAAGACCGTGGCGTAAGTATTCCGATTCATCACTGTTCAAACAGTGCAGGGATTGTCGATATTCCAGATGCAAATATGGATATGGTCCGCGCCGGCATCACATTGTATGGCATGTGGCCGTCTGAGGATGTAGATAAGAATGCGATCAGCCTGAAACCTGCATTGACACTGGTGACACATGTGGCATATGTAAAGGAACTTCCGGCTGGCAGAGCAATCAGTTATGGAGGAACTTATGTCACAACAGAGCCTTGCATAATCGCAACGATTCCGGTTGGCTACGCAGATGGCTATGCAAGAGGCCTTTCAAATAAAGGATTTGTTTTGATCCATGGAAAACGTGCACCGATTCTTGGCCGTGTCTGCATGGATCAGTTTATGGTTGATGTTACCGACATTCCGGATGTTAAAAATGAAGATGAAGTGATTCTCATTGGCAGAGATGGTGATGAGTGTATCACTATGGAAGAAGTCGGTGACCTGTCCGGACGATTCAATTATGAATTCGCCTGTGATCTTGGAAAACGTATTCCACGTGTTTATATCCATGGCGGAAGGATCATTGGCACGAGAGATCATTTTTCAGAATAACAGGAAGAAATGGAATACACCAGTAAAAATTGGCAATACTATCCGTAAAGTAAGAAAAATGGAGTGGAAGTATATGGTAATTAGACGTGGTGATATTTTTTATGCAGATTTAAGACCGGTCATCGGTTCGGAACAGGGCGGTGTCAGACCGGTACTCATTATACAGAATGATGTTGGAAACAGACACAGTCCGACTGTGATCTGTGCAGCGATTACATCCCAGATGAATAAGGCGAAGCTGCCAACCCATGTAGAACTGGACAGCAGAAAATATGATCTTGTCAAGGATTCCGTTGTTCTTTTAGAACAGCTTCGCACGATCGATAAAAAACGGTTAAAAGACAAGGTATGTCATTTAGATTCCCAGATTCTGGTGAAAATAGATAAGGCGCTTGAGGTAAGTTTAGAGTTGTATACATAAATAGACTTGCCAGAAAACGGAAATAGTGATAAAATAAAATGTATTTTTGAAGCAATAAACAAGTGAGAAAAGAGGAAGTATTTATGTCAGGACATTCCAAATTTGCGAATATTAAGCACAAAAAAGAAAAAAATGATGCAGCAAAAGGAAAGATTTTTACAATTATCGGACGTGAGATTGCCGTTGCAGTAAAAGATGGCGGTCCGGATCCTGCAAACAACTTTAAACTGGCTCAAATCATTGCAAAAGCAAAAGCAAGCAATATGCCAAACGATACGATTGAGCGTGGTATCAAAAAAGCATCCGGCGAAGGCAACTCTGTCAATTACGAGTATTGCACTTATGAGGGATATGGTCCAAGCGGAACAGCCATCATTGTAAAATGTCTGACCGACAATAAGAACCGTACCGCTGCCAATGTCCGTAACGCATTTACAAAAGGACATGGAAGTATCGGTACACAGGGATGTGTTTCCTATATGTTCGATGAAAAGGGACAGATCATTATCGCAAAAGAAGACTGTGAAATGGATGCGGATGATCTGATGATGATCGCACTTGATGCTGGTGCAGAAGATTTCTCTGAGGAAGAGGACAGCTATGAGATCATTACAAATCCGGCTGATTTTGAAGCAGTACATGCAGCACTTGAAGCAGAAAAGATTCCTATGGCAGAAGCAGAAGTTACAATGATTCCACAGAATTATGTAGAGCTGACAGCAGAAGAGGATTTAACCAATATTAACCGTATTCTTGATCTGCTTGATGATGACGATGATGTACAGGAAGTATATCATAACTGGGATGAATAAATAATATATAAAATACACAGGAAAACGACATGGAGAAGAAGTCTGTGTCGTTTTTTGTATGAAAAAGTTTTTCTGCATTGCAGTAAAAAAGATATGGTATTCTTTTCGGAAATGTTATATGATAATAGAAATAGATGTAGAATAAACACAGGAATGGAGATTGCTATGAAGAAAATACTTTTTGCAGCATCGGAGTGTGTTCCGTTTATTAAAACCGGGGGTTTGGCGGATGTATGTGGAGCATTGCCAAAAGAATTTGATAAGAATGAATGGGATGTCAGGGTTGTAATACCAAATTATAGCTGCATTCCGGATAAGTTCCGCAGCAAATTCGAATATGTAGCTCATTTTTATATGAGCACCGGCAGTTATATTACGAATAAATATGTCGGTATTTTAAAATATGTCATGGATGGCATTACATATTATTTTATTGACAATCAGGAATATTTTAACTGTGCAGTGCCATATGGAGATGTCCGCTATGATATCGAAAAGTTCTGTTTCTTTGACAAAGCTGTATTGTCCATGCTAAAACAGATTGACTTCTGCCCGAATCTGATTCACTGTCATGACTGGCAGACAGGTCTTATTCCGGTATATCTGAAAAATGAATTTCAGGCAGATTCTTTTTACTGGGGAATGAAGAGTATAATGACGATCCACAACCTGAAATTCCAGGGAGTATGGGATATCAAGACTATGCAGGGACTGACCGGATTTTCAGCTTCTCTGTTCACACCGGATAAACTGGAATTTAAAAAGGATGCCAACATGTTAAAAGGCGGACTTGTTTATGCAGATTATATCACGACTGTCAGCGATTCCTATGCGCAGGAGATTCAGACCGAGTACTATGGAGAAGGATTGAACGGTCTGTTATCTGCACGTCATTTTGATATGCAGGGTATTGTAAATGGTATTGATTATAAAGTTTATGATCCGGCAACAGATGGAAAGATCTATACGAATTACACACCATCGGATTTCCGGAAGAAAAAGTACATGAACAAGGTAAAACTTCAGGCAGAGCTTGGACTTGCTGTTGACAAGAAGAAATACATGATCGGGCTGATCTCAAGACTGACAGATCAGAAAGGCTTAGATCTTGTGAACTATGCGATCGACCGGATCGTGGATGATTATACCCAGCTGGTTGTCATAGGTACCGGAGATCCACAGTATGAGAATATGTTCCGCCATTATGCATGGAAATACGGTGATCGTGTATCTGCTAATATCTGTTATTCTGATGAACTTGCACATAAACTTTACGCAGCGGCAGATGCTTTCCTGATGCCATCCCGTTTTGAACCATGCGGGCTGACACAGCTTATTTCTTTCCGTTATGGTACTGTTCCGATTGTCCGTGAGACAGGTGGATTAAGAGATACGGTAAAACCATTTAATGAGTATGAAAATTCAGGAGACGGTTTTTCATTTGCAAATTATAATGGAGATGAAATGCTTTCTGTGATCAATTATTCAAAACATATCTTCTTTGACCGCAAGAAACAGTGGAATCAGATGATCGACCGTGGCATGGCAAATGATTATTCATGGAATAACTCTAAAGGGAAATACGAGGGATTATACAATTATCTGCTCGGATGCTAATTCTGTATGATTATTTTGCAGATTGGATATACTTAAATAAGGATGTCGTATAAAAAACAGGATGTTACAAACATCCTGTTTTTTCATTCATGACAATAGAATATTTAAAGAGCGTACCGTCTATTGTTTTCATATCATATGGAAGGAGTATATCATGGCAGAAAATCAGGAAAAGAAAAATGAAGAGATCAAAGAGTTTGGTCAGATACAAATGAAAAATAAGATTTCATTACTGACGATCATTGGGGAGATTGAGGGACACGACTGTCTTCCGGCAACTACCAAAACCACAAAATATGAGCATGTTCTGCCAAAACTGGCTGAACTTGAAGATAATCCGGATACAGAAGGGCTGTTGCTGCTTTTAAACACGGTTGGTGGTGATGTGGAAAGCGGTCTGGCGATTGCCGAAATGATTGCATCCATCCGGAAACCAACCGTTTCACTGGTTCTTGGCGGCAGTCATTCCATCGGTGTCCCTTTAGCCGTGTCAACAGACTATTCCTTTATTGTGCCATCCGGAACCATGGTGATCCATCCGGTTCGCATGAATGGAACCGTGATTGGCGCAAAACCAACATACGATTACTTTAAACAGATGCAGGACCGGATCGTACACTTTATCAGTACACATTCAAAAGCAACGGAAAAACGTTTGGAAGAGCTTATGATGAACACCGGAATACTCACAAAAGATCTTGGAACAATTCTGGTCGGAAAAGAAGCGGTGGATGAAGGACTGATCAATGAAGTTGGAGGTATTTCCGATGCATTTTCAAAACTGCATCAGATGATAGAAAAAAAATAACCAGTTAATGACAATCTGCCTCAAATATGTTAAGATAAAACATGTATGTAAAAAGTTACTGCAAAAGAACGATTTATTACGGAGATACAAAGAGGAGGCAGATATGTCATTATTACAGGCAATATTGATGGGGATCATACAGGGATTGACAGAATTTTTACCCGTGAGCAGTTCCGGACATCTGGCGATTTTTAAAATATTATTTGGGGTAGATACAGAGACAGGACTTTTATTTGATGTACTTTTGCATATCGGGACTCTGGCAGCTATTTGTGTTGTATACTATAAAGATGTTTTGAAAATGATTGTAGAGGGAATCGGTCTGATCAGGGATTGTATCATTAATTTCGTCCGTTTTATCGGGAATAAAACCGGCAGGACAGATGAGCCATATCTCCGTCTGGTAAACAGCAGCTACCGCAAATTAGTTGTTTTGATTATTGTATCCACGATTCCAACAGGAATCATCGGAGTGGTCGGAAAAGATGTCGTGGAGATGGCATCTGAGATATTACTTATTCCGGGGATTTGTCTGATTCTTACCGCTGTCCTGCTTTTTATTGCGGATCATGCAAAAGATGGAGATAAGCTGCCAAAAGGTGTTACATATACAAATGCATTTGGCGTCGGTATTGCACAGGGAATAGCAACGCTTCCGGGGTTGTCACGTTCCGGAACGACGATTACTGCATGTCTGCTCAGTGGTTTTAACCGTAATTTTGCTGTAAAATACTCATTTTTGATGTCGATACCGGCAATTCTTGGAGCACTGGTACTGGAATTAAAAGATTACACGGCAGCTGCACTTTCTGGTGCGGAAATTGCATACTATGTAGTTGGTATGATCGTAGCTGCTGTAGTAGGTTATGTCTGTATTAAGACAATGCTTATTGTTGTGCGTAGAAAGAAATTTACAGGCTTTGCTATTTACTGCCTGATCGTAGGCGTTATCTCGATCGGCGGATATATCTATATGGCATAAAATTGATTTGGAGGTAATATTTTGGCAACAGGGAATAGGAAGCGTTCTGCTGCCGGTAAAAGAACATCATCCGGCAGGAAAACAAATTCTGGACATAAGAGGACTACAAAAAAACAGCAGGAACGTGAAACAGAATTTACACGTGAAGTGATCTTATGGATCGTAGTAGCTGTTTCACTTTTACTTTTTATCAGTAATTTTGGATTTGGCGGTACCATAGGAGGAACGGTCAGTCGTTTCTTTTTTGGTATATTTGGAATTATTTCATATATATTTCCGATTGTATTGCTGGTTGGTACTTTTTTTGCTGTTTCGAATCAGGGAAACAGAGTTGCGGCTGTAAAATTAGTGGCAGTCATTCTTTTTGTGGCATTTTTATGCATGTTTTTCGAACTCATTTCCGATGGAACGGATGCGAAAACTGCAATGGATGCCTACCGGTATAGTTTTGATGCAAAAAGTGGCGGCGGACTGATCGGTGGCGTGCTTTCACATATGTTATGTTCCGGTTTTGGAATTATTGGCGCTTATGTGATCGATGTGATCGTACTTATCATTTCACTTGTACTTATTACCGAACGTTCCGCATTCCGTGGTATGCAAAAGGGTGGACGTAAGGTATATGAGTCTGCGAAGATCAGTAATGAGCGGCACAGAGAACGTGCAGAGATGCGAAGGGAAGAACGTGAACAGCGGGAGCAGCAGCGTAGAATGGACAGAAAGGTTGAGGGAGTTGCTATCGATACCAAACTGATCCCGGATACGTCACAGAAACGTTCTCAGGATATCAGCGAGATTTTGCCGGAAGATATGATAGATCTGCCGGAGATCAAAGAGGAAAAACGTGTCACACTGACTGCAGGAAATGCACCACAGAAGATGGCTCCATCTGCATTTTCAGATGAGGCGTTAGAAGCAATGGGACAGGCTCTGACGGAAAAAACAGCGCTTTTTGCAGCGGAGGATGAGCAGGCATCTTTTCCAATCCAGATGGAAGAACCAAAAGTTTCACAGACAGTCGAAGAGGAAGAGATATTCGATATGCCGGGGCGTCCTGATCCTGCAATGGCATTTGGAATAGAGCCTTTTTCAGAGGATACCTCAGATCTATCATCATTTGAGGCTGATTTAGGATCTGATTTATCGGAAGAAGAATCAGTTGATGAAGATATACAGGCGCAGCAGACCGCTGCAGAACAAACCGGACCTGTAAAACGTGAAACTGTATCTCACGAGCCTGTATATATGAAAAATGAAGATGCAGCTGAACCGGTAATGGAAACAGATCTGGAAACTGCACCACCTGAGAAAGCGTATGTATTTCCTCCTGTTACACTTCTGAAACAATCTGAAAACAAGCAGGGAGATACCAGAAAACAGTTACAGGAAACTGCCATGAAGCTGCAACAGACATTAAAGAATTTTGGTGTTAATGTCACGATTACAAATATCAGTTGCGGACCTGCCGTAACAAGATATGAATTACAGCCGGAAATGGGTGTAAAAGTAAGCAAGATCGTTAATTTGGCGGATGATATCAAGTTAAATCTTGCAGCAGCGGATATCCGTATCGAAGCACCGATCCCTGGAAAGGCAGCGATTGGTATTGAAGTTCCAAATAAGGAAAATGTTATGGTGTCGTTCCGCGAGCTGGTGGAATCTGAGGAATTTCAGTCCCATCCATCGAAAATTTCTTTCTGTGTCGGAAAAGATATCGGTGGTAAAGTATCTGTAGCTGATATTGAAAAAATGCCGCATCTTCTGATCGCAGGTGCAACGGGTTCCGGTAAATCTGTCTGCATCAACACGATCATTATGAGTATTTTGTACAAGGCAGATCCGAAGGATGTAAAACTGATCATGGTAGATCCGAAAGTTGTGGAGTTAAGTGTTTACAATGGTATCCCGCATCTTCTGATACCGGTCGTTACTGATCCGAAAAAAGCAGCAGGTGCCTTAAACTGGGCAGTAGCAGAAATGACTGACCGTTATAATAAATTTGCCGAAGCGCATGTCCGGAATTTAAAAGGATACAATGCTAAAATAGACAGTCTTCCGGATGTGGAAGGTGATCCGAAACCGGAAAAAATGCCTCAGATCGTCATTATCGTGGATGAGTTAGCAGATCTGATGATGGTTGCACCGAGTGATGTGGAAGGCGCGATCTGCCGGTTGGCTCAGCTTGCACGTGCAGCCGGGATTCATCTTATCATTGCAACCCAGCGTCCTTCTGTAAACGTAATCACCGGATTGATCAAGGCAAATATGCCAAGCCGTATTGCCTTTGCGGTAACATCCGGTGTTGATTCAAGAACAATTCTTGATATGAACGGTGCAGAAAAACTGCTTGGGAAAGGCGATATGCTTTTCTATCCGCAGGGAATTCCAAAGCCGGTCCGTGTACAGGGAGCATTTGTTTCTGACAAGGAAGTATCAGATGTTGTCAATTACATCAAAGAGGAAAGTGGACAGGTTTCATATAGCGCGGCAGTGGAAGAACATATGAATAATATAGAATCTGAAAATACTACTGTGAGCATTGATTCAAATTCGGGAACCGGAGATGGAAGAGATGCATATTTTGCAGATGCCGCAAAACTTTTGATCGATAAAGAAAAAGGGTCTATTGGAATGTTGCAGCGTTATTTTAAAGTTGGTTTTAACCGGGCAGCAAGAATTATGGATCAGCTTGAGGAGGCCGGCATTGTCGGTCCGGAAGAAGGTACAAAACCGCGCCGCGTTTTAATGACGCAGGAGCAGTTTGAACAATACGAAGAAGAATATTTATAAGACACGAGGAGGAATCATTATGAAAACAGACATCGAGATCGCACAGGAAGCAGAAATGCTGCATATCCGTGAAGTAGCCGAAAAACTTGGTATCACAGAGGACGAATTAGAACTTTATGGAAAATATAAAGCAAAACTCTCTGATGAACTGATGGAACGTGTTAAAAATGAACCAGATGGAAAATTAATCCTTGTAACAGCAATCAATCCAACTCCGGCGGGAGAAGGCAAAACAACGATCAGTGTAGGACTTGGTGAGGCATTTGGACAGCTTGGAAAGAAAGCAGTGATCGCACTCCGTGAACCGTCCCTTGGACCGTGTTTTGGAATTAAAGGCGGTGCTGCCGGAGGCGGTTATGCACAGGTAGTTCCAATGGAAGACTTAAATCTTCATTTTACCGGAGATTTTCATGCGATTACTTCTGCAAACAATCTGCTCGCTGCATTGCTTGATAATCATATCCAGCAGGGAAATGAGCTTGGTATTGATCCAAGACAGGTTGTCTGGAAACGTTGTCTGGATATGAATGACCGTGTCCTTCGAAATATTGTAGTCGGTCTTGGCAGAAAAATGGATGGAATGGTCAGGGAAGATCATTTTGTTATCACCGTTGCATCAGAAATTATGGCTGTATTATGTCTTGCAGATGATATGCATGATTTAAAACGCAGACTCGGAAAGATCATTGTTGCATATACTTATGATGGTAAGCCTGTTACTGCAGATGATATCAAAGCGACCGGCGCAATGGCTGCATTATTAAAAGATGCTTTAAAACCAAACCTGATCCAGACTTTAGAGCACACACCAGCAATTGTTCACGGCGGACCATTTGCAAATATTGCACATGGCTGTAACAGTGTACGTGCTACAAAGACAGCTTTAAAACTGGCGGACTATGTCATCACAGAAGCCGGTTTTGGTGCAGATTTAGGTGCAGAAAAGTTTTTTGATATCAAATCCCGTATGGCAGGGCTCCATCCGGATGCTGTTGTCTTAGTTGCAACGGTAAGAGCATTAAAATACAATGGCGGTGTTGCAAAAGCTGATCTTGGTGAAGAAAACTTAGATGCTTTAAAGAAGGGTATCGTAAATCTTGAAAAACATATCGAGAATTTACAGAAATATGGTGTTCCAGTTGTCGTGACATTAAATTCATTTGTTACAGATACGAAAGCCGAGACCGATTATATTGAACAGTTCTGCCGTGAAAGAGATTGTGAATTTGCACTTGCAGAAGTTTGGGAAAAAGGTGGAAAAGGTGGAGTAGAACTTGCCGAGAAAGTATTAAAAACCTTAGAGACAAAGGAAAGTCATTTCAAACCATTATACCCGGATGATCTTTCACTGGAAGAAAAAATCGAGACGATTGCAAAAGAAATTTATGGAGCTGACGGTGTGACATATGCACCTGCTGCTGCAAAGGAGTTAAAGCGCATTGCTGAGATGGGAATGTCAGATTTCCCTGTATGTATGGCAAAGACACAATATTCCCTGTCTGATGACCAGACGAAACTCGGACGTCCTAGCGGATTTACCATTAATGTGAGAGAAGTTTATGTTTCCGCCGGAGCAGGTTTTGTTGTAGCGGTTACCGGAGCGATCATGACAATGCCTGGACTTCCGAAAAATCCGGCAGCATACGGTATAGATGTTGATGATAACGGTGTGATCACAGGATTATTTTAATAAGTCGAAAGCGAGGATATCCCATGAAATGTGCGAAGTGTGGGGCAGAGTTAAAAAAAGGCTGCCTTTACTGTTCTGTCTGTGGCCACGAAGCACAGATAGTTTCGGATTACAACGTACTTGAGGATGATTATCTGCGTTCACTTCTAAAAGACGGAGAAAGTGCAAAAAATCCGCAAAAGACGGAAGTAGAACCCCAAAAAAACAAAAAGAAAAAAAACAACCATCTGCTGCTGATTCTCTGTTGCTGTTTTATAGTGACAGGTGCGGCAGTTGGTGTTGCTGTAAAACTTTATATAGATAATAAGAATGCAAATTCCTACGATTATCAAATTGAAATGGCTGAAAAAGAACTGGTAGATCATAATTACGAAAATGCACTTCAATATTATAAAACCGCATTGGCATTGCAGCCGGATGATATCAAAGTACGTGAGGCAATGGCAGAAGTCTATACCAGCCAGAAAGAATATGATTCAGCACTCGTTTTATATATGGAAATCCTTCAACTTGACAAAACGAATAAAGAGGCTTATCAGCATCTGATCTCCATTTATGATGAAATGGGGGATTATGACAGCATTCTTTCTTTAAAAGAAGATGTTACGGATGGGAATATACTTGCATTATTCGATGATTATGAGGTTGGTGAACCGATCATATCTCCGCTTAGTGGGCAATATGATGATTATATTACAGTCGTGATCTACTCAATTGCCGGAAATGACATTTATTATACGACGGATGGCACTGTCCCGGATAAAGAAAATGGGATTCCATATCCACAGGGAGGTATTCCGCTAAATCATACTGGAAATTTTGAAATCAATGCTGTATGTTGTAATGAAAAAGGCATCTACAGTGATATCGTAACAGAAGAATACCAGATTCAGTTTAAAAAACCGGATCTGCCATCTGTCTCACCAGATGGAGGAGTTTTCTCTGAGGAGACCACTGTAACAATCACACAGCAGAAAGATTGCACGATTTATTATACATGGGATTCTACAGATCCAACAACAGAATCGGCTGTTTATACAGAACCGATTGTTGTTCCGGAAGGGGATTATGTATTATCTGTCATGGCAGTAAATAACAAGACAGGTTTAGTCAGTGATATCTATCGTGTAAATTTGGGATATCATCCACAATGATATCAGGACTGATACATGTTCCGAAACTCTGTTGGAGTACAATTTTTTATAATTTTAAACATCCGCATAAACGCGGAAATACTATTATAACCGGAGTGAATGGCCACTTCGGTTATATTTATATTGGGATCTAACAGAAGTTTTTCAGCATATGAAATCCGCTGGTTGTTCAGGTATTTATAAAAAGAAATATTTGTAAATTCTTTAAACAATCTGCTGAAATGATATTTTGAAAATCCTGCTAAAGCAGCAACCTGTTCTAAGGTAATATCTTCTGTACAATGCTGGTTGATATATTGACAAATACTGATAAATTTATCAATATACTCTTTTTGTTTTGTTGGTTTTGTGTCAGCAAATTTTGCCGGGGTACTTGCAATCTGTCTGCCAATCAAAACGATAAGCTGTAAAAATTTTGCATAAACAGACGTCTCATATAACGGTGTATCAGAGAGATATTCATCTCTGATTCCAAACATAAGAGACATAGCTTCCTCGTGAATGGCAGGAGCCTCCTCCGGAGTGATCAAAACAGCCGGCTGTAAAAAAGGCAGAAATGCAGTAAACTCTTCAAATGGTTTTCCACTGTTCATATCAACCTGAAAAATAATTCGTCGCCCATGACAGGCTTTCATATGGTGCAGAGTACCCGGAATAATAACAATAATGTCTCCTTTGCGCATATGAAATGGAATCTGATTGCAGTCTACATCATATGTTCCTTCTGTTGGCATGATCAGCTCGATGGGTGTATGCCAATGAACCGGATATTCTTCATAATCAGTATTATCAAAAAGCATAAGGGATGAGTTATTTTCAAATCCAACTGTTTCACGAACACCATCTAAATATTTTATCATTCAAATCTCCTTTTCTATGTAAACTTCCTTAGAATTATTTTTTGCCATGTTCTGCATAAATCAGATTATATGTATTTTTTAAATTGATATAAAAATATAAATTTCATTACGAAATATTGCATTTTATTAATCGAAAATCTATTGCTGTTTCTTAAGATATATATACAATATATCAATTTTAAAAACAATATCATTTTATAAAAAAGGAAATGTGCACAAAAAATATAATAATATTTTGAAAAATACTACCAAATTATGCAATTTGTACTTTGAATTAAATACAAAAAAAGCAAGAATTGATTATGAAAAAGCAATTATTGTATAGAGAATAAAACAAGTAAGAAATAAGATAAGATTGTCAAATAAATCAATTCACACAGTTAGAATATCTGACAGGTGAAAGAAGGGGGTTACATATGAAGTTAAAAAAAGTTTTAGCAACAGGTCTTTCCTTATTGATGGCAATGGGAACGATAGCAGGTTGTGGAGTATCTACTGATACCGGGGTAAACACAAATGCTTCGTCTGAATCAGGAGTTGCAGCTGCTGAAAAAACAGACCAGAAAGAGGAGAGCACTACAAAAACAGACGGGGATGTAGAAGAGATTACCTGGATGTTCTGGGATGACATGGAGGCAACGGAAGATCTTATCACATTGGGTTATAAAGATGTCATCGACAGATTCAACAAAGATTATGAAGGGGTTTATCACTGTAATGTGATCACAACAAATCTGGAAGAATACTATACAAAATTAAATGCATTAGTTGCTTCCAATCAGACACCGGATGTATTTATTGTTTCACCTGGACCAAATCTTACAGATTATGTGGAGCCGGGGGTTGCGGCTGATCTTACAGATTATTTGCATGAAGACGGATGGTACGATACGTTTAACGGTGGTGTATTTGATAAACAGACTTATGACGGAAAAATTTACGCAGTACCTACCAATCTTGCAGCAGCATGTGTATTTTATAACACAGAAATGTTTGCAGATGCCGGTGTAGATGTTCCGGAAACATACGATGATCTTCTTGCAGCATGTGAGACACTTCAGTCAAAAGGTTATACTCCGATTACGATCAGTGCAGGAACAGCATGGTGTTTATCAATGTTGTGTGGATATCTCTGCGACAGAGAAAATGCAGATCTTGATGCAATTGCAGCAGGTAATGCAAGCTGGCTTGATCAGCCGTTCCAGGATGCAGCAAATAAAATGCTTGAGTTATCAAAATATTTCCAGCCAACAGCAGCAGGAGATACAAATGATGTTGCAACTGCAAACTTTTATAATGGTGAGGCTGCGATCTTAATTCAGGGTTCCTGGGCAATCGCACAGATCAATGGTTCCAATCCTGATTTTGAAGAAAAATGCGGTGTATTCCAGTTCCCGGCCATTGAAGGCGGTAACGATCCAAACCGTATCATTGCAAAAACAGACAGCCTTGCAATGAGCTCTACTACGGAGCATCCGGATGCATGTATTGCATTAATGAAATATTTTACTGATGAGACTGCACAGAAATATACAGCAGAGATCGGTGGAAAGATTCCGGTTACCAATGTTGATATTGATTATGATAAAGCTCCAAAGCAGTTAAAGTATGTGATGGATATCTTTGCAAAAGCAACCGGAACATTTGGATTCTATAATGAATCACTTGCTTCCACAGAAGCCGGTTCAACATTTGATGATGCAATGGTTTCTATTTATCTTGGAAACAATTCAGTAGAAGATGGATTACAGATCATTGAAGATTTTTATAAGGAAAATGTCTGGAATAAATAATGTATAGCTGAAGTACCTGAACACGGGATCTGTTATGGATCCCGTGTTCACAAATAGAATGAATGTGTTGATGGGGGAAATTTTATGGATAAACTATTACGGGATAAAAAAGCCATCTGTCTGTTTCTTGCACCGGGAATAATTCTCTTTACCCTGGTATTATTTATACCAATCTGCCAGTCGATTTATTATTCTCTCTGTGATTGGGATGCGTTATCGAAACCCGAATTTATCGGATTTGGAAATTATATTAAATTGTTTACGAAAGATACAACCATGCAGATTGCATTGAAAAATTCAATATTTTTTATGATTTTTTCCGTAGTATCACAACTTGTTGTTGGTCTTTTTTTAGCAGCATTACTTACGAATATAAAAAAAGGAAGAAACCTTTTTAAGAATATATATTATCTGCCATGTGTACTTTCATCAGCAGCACTCGGACTGTTATGGATGTTTATTTTTACACCAAAACTTGGTATCAATCAGGTTCTTGCAACATGGGGAATAGAAGGACCACTCTGGCTGATGGATGTCAGCGGATATATTACACTTCCGATGAAAGTGATCGCATTTGTTGCATTGTGGCAGTATGTAGGACAATCTATGATGCTTTATATGGCACAGATATCAGGAATCGATAAATCACTTTATGAAGCTGCCTATATCGACGGAGCAACTAAAAGAAAAGCTTTCTGGTATGTTACCATTCCATTAATCCGTCCAATGATGGCGATTGCAATGTCCTTAAACTGCATTGGCGCATTAAAATTCTTTGATCTGATCTTTAATATGACAGAAGCCGGACCAAATCATCAGACGGAAGTTCTTGCAACACATCTTTATACGCAGGGATTTAAATATTTTAAATACGGATATGCAAGTGCGATCGGTGTTGTGCTTTTAATTTTATGTCTGTTGGTTACATTTTTCATTAATAAGTTTGTAAAAGTAGAAAACTATGAAATGTAAGGGGGAAATTTACATGAAAGGAAATAAAAAAGCACTGGCATGGAAAATCGTGATATATATATTTCTTGTATTGATGGCTTTTCTTTATTTAGCACCATTGGTATGGATGTTTTTTGTTTCGCTGAAAACGAATACAGAAATTTTTAAAAGTCCATTTGCATTGCCCGAAGAAATACAGCTTGGAAACTTTATTTTTGCATGGACTGCCGGAAAACTTGGTATTGCAACCTTAAATTCAGCTATTGTATGTGTTACCGCATTAATCCTTAATATTATCATAGGCTGTATGGCAAGTTTTGCACTCGGAAGACTGCGTTTTAAAATATCCGGTGCAGTTATGACATATTTCCTGATCGGAATGATGGTTCCGATCCACTGTATTTTAATACCATTATTTAAAACATTTTCAAATATACATTTATATAACAGTCTGCTTGGTTTGATCATACCTTATACCGTAGTATCACTGCCTACAACAATTTTTATTATGACAGGATTTTTCAAAAATATGCCAAATGAAATGTGTGAGGCTGCCTGCATAGATGGATGCTCTATTTATAAAATATTTACATCCATTGCATTGCCATTATCCAAAACAGGTATTTTTGTAACAGCATTGATGGCATTCGTCGGGAACTGGAATGAACTTCTTTTAGCAATGGTATTTATCTCAGATGACGCAAAAAAAACACTGCCGGTAGCATTATCCAAGTTTGTAGGACCTTATAATACAAATTATACACAGATGTTTGCTGCGATTATCATTGCGATCCTGCCGACAATCATTGTTTACTGCTGTTTTAGCAACCAGATCGTAGACGGATTGACTGCGGGTGCTGTAAAAGGCTGATGTTAGCATGATATAAATGATCATAAAAAGATTTGAAGGAGAAAAAGAATGGCAAAACAAAAACAACCACTGGTAAAAAATATTTATACTGCAGATCCATCTGCACATGTATTTGAAGGAAAAATTTATATTTATCCTTCACACGATCTGCAGCATGAATGTGAAGACAATGACAATGGAGACCAGTATAATATGGAAGATTATCACATTCTCTGTATGGATAATGTAGACAGTGAATGTGTTGACTGTGGTGAAGTATTGCATATGGATGAAGTTCCATGGGTATCAAAACAAATGTGGGCACCGGATGCGGCATATAAAAATGGAAAATATTATCTGTTTTTCCCGGCACGTGATAAGGAAGGCATTTTCCGTATCGGTGTTGCAGTATCCGATAAACCTGCCGGAAAATTTATCCCGGAGAAAAATTATATAGAAGGAAGTTTCAGCATAGATCCTGCTGTACTGGTAGATGATGATAATGAGGCATATATTTATTTTGGCGGCTTATGGGGCGGACAACTGGAAAAATGGAAAACCGGAGTATTTGATGAAAATGCCACAGAACCAGATCCGGATGAAAATGCAGTTGGACCAAGAGTTGCGAGATTAAGAGATGATATGCTTGGCTTTGCAGAAGATGTAAAAGAAATTGTCATTTTAGATGAAAATGGAGAGCCTTTAAAAGCAGGAGACGAAGACCGGAGATATTTTGAAGGACCATGGATGCACAAATATCAGGGAAAATATTATTTTTCCTATTCGACAGGAACTACACATAAAATTGTTTATGCTGTCGGAGACGATCCTATGGGACCATTTCAGTACAAAGGTGTAATTTTAGAACCGGTACTCGGCTGGACAACACATCATTCCATCGTACAGGTTGGTGAAAAATGGTATCTTTTTTATCATGACTGTGAGTTGTCCGGAGGAGTTAACAGTATGCGCTGTGTGAAATACTGTGAACTTCAATATAATGAGGACGGAACGATTCAGACTATAAAACCATAAGTAGATTCTCTTCTATTTAAATATAGCGGTAAGAAAAAAGCCTGATGGCATATTTTCTTACCGCTATTTATATTTTCTATTATTCTTCCGGAATAAATTCAATCAGATCTTTTCCAAGTTTACTGATGCGGGCGAGAGAGTATACATCAATGCCCTGTTCCATTAATTTTCCGCGTCCCGGCTGGAATGATTTTTCAATCAGGATACCGACTCCGGCGATCGTTGCATGTGCTTTGCGCAGCAGGCGGATTGCTCCTGTTGCAGCTTCGCCGTTTGCAAGAAAATCATCCACGATCAATACATGGTCATTTTCATTGATAAACTGCTGGGATAAGGTCAGTTCATAGCTTGTCCCCTTGGTAAAAGAAGTGATTACTGTCTGAAACAGATTATCATTTAATACCTTAGAAGGCTGTTTCTTCAAAATGATCATTGGAACATTCAGTGCCAGTGCTGTCATAAGAGCCGGAGCAATACCGGAACTTTCGATCGTTACAACTTTTGTTACCCCGCAATCTTTATAATGTTCGGCAAATGCCTCACCGATCTGCTGCATCAAAATAGGATCTACCTGATGGTTTACAAAACTGTCTACCTTTAAAATATCTTCATTGACTGCAATTCCTTCAGAAAGAATCTTCTCTTCAAGTATTTTCACAATAGCCACCTCATATATTCAAATATTTTATCCATTATAACACATATATCTGACAGAAAAAAGCACTATGCCAAAAATATTTTATCATAAATTGTTTCTATGATGTGATCAATAAGTGAGGCATTCGTCTGCGGATATTTTTCAAGAAGCAATCCCTTCATGATTTCATAACGCAAAAAATAATTCTGCTCTTCAGATTCATCTGAGATACCGGCATCTGCATTGATTTTTTCTGCCGTATATGTATCTAAAAACCACTGACAGATTTCTTCAAACTGCTGTTCCTCACGGTCAGCGGCGTTTGAAAGAGATTTTAATTCCATAAATGAATGTATGCCGACAAAAAGAAAAATAGCAAACATCACACCCATAACAATAAGGATCATTGTTTTAGAGTAAGCAGCACTTTGAAAAGGAAGCAGATCGAGTCCGAATAAGATCAGAAGAATAAATCCAACGACACTTACGATCGTAAATGTATATGCAGTGGATGTGACATCTTCTTTTTTTGTTTTCTTTGATACATATGCGTGAGACGGTGCTAAGTTGCTCTCGGCTGCATTGTTGCTGATATCAAATGGTTCCTGTGACATAATTTTCCTCATTTCCAGATGAATGAACATCTATTGTTTTTCAAGTAGTTTTAGTATAAATTATAATGTAGATGCATGCAAGCGGATTTGCTAGAATAAGGATAAATGAGTTCGCAGCATAATTCCGTGGAGAGCATAAATAAAACTATGTGAGGAACTATGAAAGTTACAATTTTATGTGTAGGAAAGATCAAAGAAAAGTTTTACAGGGATGCAATTGCAGAATACAGCAAACGATTAAGCCGTTACTGTAAATTAGACATCATAGAAGTCGCTGACGAAAAGACACCGGAAAATGCAAGTGATACGGTAGAAAACCAGATCAGAGAAAAAGAAGCAGAGCGTATCCTGACGCGTCTCGATAAAGAAGCAAAAGAGGGTGCATATATCTTTGCCCTTGCAATCGATGGTAAGGAGTTAGATTCCGTGGAGTTATCGAAAAAGATTGAAAATCTCGGAACTTTCGGGATCAGCCAGATCATTTTTCTGATCGGCGGATCGCTCGGTATGTCTGAAAACCTGCTAAAACGTGCTGATTTTAAACTCAGTTTTTCGAAAATGACGTTTCCGCATCAGCTTATGCGTGTGGTTCTGCTAGAGCAGATTTACCGCAGTTACCGGATTATGAATGGCGAACCGTATCATAAATAATGCAGTCAGCGGGAGTGTCTTTGAAATGAGCAGCCTGCCCTAAACTGCTGTCAAAGGAGAGGTAAACATGAAAGTACAAAATCCAGTTGTCCGGGGGTTTTACCCGGATCCAAGTATCTGCAGTGCAAACGGCAAATATTATCTTGCCTGCAGTTCGTTTGAATATTTTCCGGGGGTTCCATTATTTGAAAGCGATGATCTGTTAAACTGGAAACCGATCGGCCATTGCCTTACCAGAAAAAGCCAGGTCAATTTATATCAGGTTCCCGGTTCCGGCGGGGTGTTCGCACCGACGATCCGCTTCCATAACGGACGGTTCTATATGGTTACCAACAACAATACCTATCAGAAAAATTTTTATGTCTATACAGACGATATCTACAGCGAATGGTCGGATCCCGTTTTTGTGGATCAGGGCGGTATTGATCCGTCTTTGTATTTTGAAGGAGACAAAGTTTATTTTATCAGCAATGGAACGGATGAATCAGATGGAAGAGGCTGTATTTTCCAGTGTGAGATCGATATCACAACCGGAAAACGTCTGACAGAAAGCAGACCGATCTGGAAGGGAAGCGGCGGCCGTTATATTGAATCACCGCATATGTATCATTTTGGGGACTGGTATTATCTCATGGTTGCAGAAGGTGGTACGGAATATGGCCATATGGTAACTTATGCAAGGTCAAAAGATCCTTATGGACCATTTGAAGCGTATGCCAAAAATCCGGTACTTACCAACCGGAATCTGGGTGGTAATGAAAATCATATACAGGGAATCGGTCATGGTGATCTCATAGAGACGCCATATGGAGAAACTTTTATGGTATGTCTTGGATTCCGTATCCAGAGTGACTGGATGCCGTTCCATCATTTAGGACGTGAAGTGTTTTTGGTTCCTGTTACCTGGGATAAGAACGGATGGTTTACGGCAGGTGTGGACGGAACAGTGCAGACTGTGATGGATCTGCCATTAAAAGCTTCAGAACAGAAGATAAATGGACGGTATGATGTTTCTTTTGAAACAATAAAAAACGAACCGCAGCGTTTTTGTCATCTACGTGAATATCATCCGGAATGTTATGAATTTACTGAAAACAGTGTGACACTTTTTGGTAACCGTTTTACACTAAATGATACTGAGTCACCAACATTTTTAGGAGTCCGTCAGTCGGAGTTTGATACAGAACTTACCGTTTCACTTACCGGCAATTCTCCCGAAGCAGGCATCACATTTTATCTGTCAGAGGAACATCATTATGATCTTGCTGTTTTGTGCAAAGAGAAAAAGCGTACATTGATCCTGCGTCTGCGGATCGGAGATGCGGTTATGACAGCAAAAGAAATAGAACTGCCGGAAGATGCACAGATTATTTTAAAAGTGGTATCTGATGCAGCGCAGTATCATTTTTATGGATTCATAAATGAAGAGGAAATTTTGCTTGGAAGTGCGCGTACAAAATACTTATCCTCAGAAGTTGCAGGAGGATTTACCGGAGTTGTGATGGGCATGTATGCAGTCAATCCAAATGAGGATCAGAAACAGAAAGCCCAGTTTACAAATTTATACTGGAAACAAGGAACAGACAGATAATGAAAATAGTCCGAGCTTATTGATCTAAAAGCCCGGACTATTTTTTATGAAGATTTCATTATACGCTCTCAAATTCATCAGTGATTTCCTGTGAAGGTGGTGCAGTCAAAAGACTGACAACAACAATCGCAAATGCGGAACATATGAATGCCGGAAGCAGTTCATAAATTCCAAACAGCCCTCCAAGCGGAGCGATCAGGTATTTCCATACGAACACCATAACACCGCCAACGATCATACCTGCAAGTGCGCCATTCCGATTCGTGCGTTTCCAGAATAAGGAAAACAGCATAACGGCACCAAAGGTTGCACCAAATCCAGCCCATGCAAAAGAGACGATACGGAATACCGAACTATCCGGATTTCTTGCAAGGAAAACACCAATAACAGCGATCACGACAACCGTAAGTCTTGCCATGAGCATGGAGGATTTTTTTGACAGCTTTAGTCCCATGCAGTCACAGAAAAGGTTTTGTGAAACACATGAGGATGCGGCTAAAAGCTGGGAATCTGATGTTGACATGGTACTTGCAAGGATTCCGGCAAGAATCAGACCAGCCATAATAACAGTCAAAACGCCGTGATCGCTTAAAAGAACAGCTGTCCTTACGATCAGAGTTTCTGACTGTGAGGAAGTTTCAAATAATTCAAGAGCACCTGATTTTGTCATTGCAGAACCGATGATACCGATAAATATAGCTACGAACATGGAAATAACAACCCATACGGATGCAATTCTTCTGGAAGTTTTTAATTTGTTTTCATCCTCGATTCCCATAAAACGAAGCAGAATATGAGGCATACCAAAATATCCAAGTCCCCAGGCAAGCGTGGATGCGATCGTCAGTCCCTTATATGGCACAGACACACCGGTTGCAGGATCATAAGAGGAAGTCAGGCTTAAATATCCACTCATGGATTTTGCATTTGTGATAACTGCATCCAGCCCACCGGCTGTGTGAATACCGAAAAATACGACGATCAAAAGTGCGATCGTCATAATAATACTCTGGATCAGGTCAGTCATGCTTGCAGCAAGAAATCCGCCAAGCGTGGTATATAAAACAATAACGATGGCACTGACGATCATTGCCGGAAGATAGGATATCCCAAACAGCGTAGAAAATAATTTTCCACATGCGGCAAATCCGGAAGCAGTGTATGGTACAAAGAAAATAACGATCATAATAGCAGAGATCGCCATCAGTGCATGACTTTTGTCACGGTATCTGTTTTCAAAGAAAGCAGGAAGTGTGATGGAATTATTTGCCTTGTGCGTGTAACGGCGCAGACGTTTTGCAACAATCAGCCAGTTAAGATAAGTACCGATCGCAAGTCCGATCGCTGTCCAGCCTGCTTCGGCACAACCGGAAAGATAGGCAACACCCGGCAGTCCCATCAGAAGCCAGCTGCTCATATCAGAAGCCTCCGCACTCATTGCCGTTACGATCGGTCCTAATTTCCGGCCACCTAAATAAAAGTCAGATACATCATTGTTCTTTTTCGAATAGATCACACCGATCCCCACCATCAGGATCAGATAAATGATCATGACGAGCAGCAACCCTATCGTTTGTCCTGTCATAACAAAACTCTCCTTTGTCTGTTTGTAAAAATTTTTGCTGGTATATCCTGAATAAAACATTACTGCAATACTGTATCACAATAAAGTTGTAATGTAAAACTTTTTTGTTGACATGCTTTTGTATTCGTAGGATGATAGTGAAAGTTAAATGAAGGGAACAAAATTTATGGAGAAAAAATTACAATCATTTATTTTATTTTTGAAATATGTATCACTTGCCGTTTTGACCGGTGTGCTGGTTGGAATCATTGATGCCGTATTTGGCAGAGGACTGCTTGCAATCTCTGATTTCCGGATGGAGCATTATCTGTTTCTGATACCGTTTCTGCCGCTTGCAGGTCTTTTGATCACCTGGCTTTATTATCGTTTCAGCGAAACAAGTTTAAAGGGAATGACACTCGTTTTTGAAACCGGACAGAAGAAAAGAGAGGATATCCCACTGGTTCTGATTCCATTGGTCATGTCTGGAACGTGGATCACACATTTATTTGGAGGAAGTGCCGGCCGCGAGGGTGTCGCTGTACAGATCGGTGCAACGTTATCACATGCACTGGGGCACAGATTTCATCTTCCGAAAGACAGCCGGATTATGCTGATCACTGGTATGGCGGCAGGCTTTGGCGGTTTATTTCAGACGCCGCTTGCCGCAGTATTCTTTTCCATGGAAGTGATCGTTGCAGGAAAAATGCAGTATCATGCACTGCTGCCGGCACTGATAGCATCTTACACAGCAGCATTTACTTCACATATGCTGGGACTGGAAAAATTTTATGTACCACTTCAGGACGCGGTTAAAATATCAGATGGCAGTATCGCAGTCCGGCTTGTTGTACTTGGAATTATTTTCGGACTGACAGGCATGTTATTTTCGTTTCTTCTTGCACAGTTAAAAAAATTTTTGGGAGAAAATCTGAAGAATCCATATGTCAGGATCAGTGTGATATCGATTCCGTTAGCATTGATTTTGCTATTGCTTTACAATGGGAGATACAGCGGACTGGGGACAAATCTGATCTCTGCTGCATTTTCAGATGGGAATATTTATGCTTATGACTGGATCTTAAAATTGCTTCTCACGGTCTTAACTCTTGCAATCGGATTTCAGGGAGGGGAAGTCACACCTTTATTTTCTATCGGTGCATCCCTTGGTATCGTTTTGGGAGAAATCCTTGGATTTTCTCCGGTTCATTGCGCAGCGCTTGGATATGCAGCGGTATTTGCGGGTGCAACAAACACACTTTTTGCGCCGGTTCTGATCGGACTCGAAGTGTTTGGAAGCAATGATATGATTCCATTTTTTATCGTGTGTATGATTGCATATCTGGTAAATGGAAATAAGTCTATTTACGGGGCGCAGGAAGTGAATGGATAAAGTTGTTTAAATGCAGTGTTTTATGGTAAAATAAAAGAAGTTTTAACGATAAAAGTGAGGAGCATCATGAGAAAAAAAGAACTTGCCAAAGAAGTGATCGAACGTCTGAAAAAAGAATACCCGGATGCCGGATGCAGTCTTACCTATGATCAGGCGTGGAAACTTTTAGTCAGTGTCCGTTTAGCGGCACAGTGTACCGACGCAAGAGTAAATGTCGTCGTGGAAAAATTATATGAAAAATTTTCGGATGTAAAAGCACTTGCCGATGCACCGGTGGAAGAGATCGAAGAAATTGTAAGACCCTGCGGTCTCGGAAAGAGCAAGGCAAAAGATATCAGTGCCTGTATGAAGATTTTATGGGAGCAGTATGGTGGAAATGTACCAGATGATTTTGACGCACTTTTAAAACTTCCGGGTGTGGGAAGAAAGAGTGCAAACCTGATCATGGGAGATGTATTCGGAAAACCTGCGATCGTAACTGACACGCACTGTATCCGTCTTTCAAACCGCATCGGTCTTGTGGATGGCATCAAAGAACCGAAAAAAGTAGAGATGGAACTCTGGAAGATCATTCCGCCGGAGGAGGGCAGTGATCTGTGCCACCGCTTTGTATATCATGGACGTGAGGTATGTACAGCACGGACAAAACCATTTTGTGACCGTTGCTGCCTGAATGATATCTGCAAAAAGGCGGGAGTAGAGTAAAAATTACCAGAAATGCCAGATGTTACCGGTTGGATACGGTTATGAATTATGATATTCTTCTGCTTGTAACAAAAATGTAATAGTTTTAAAACAAATACGTAACATATCAAACTGTTACATTACATTTATGAAATGACAGCAAAATGGAGGATTATCATGAAGAAACAGATATTATTGGCATTTACAGCAGCACTTGGAATTACACTGAGTGTGTCTGCACCGGTAGAAGCAGCATCCGCAAACCGTGTGAATATCTCGGTTTTTGAAAAAGACTGTGCTGCCGATCAGTGGAATTCTTTTGAGGCAGATTCTGTCAATGACTTATTAAAAAAAATATGCGACCGATTTCCGGCAATCGTCCTGCCGGGAGAATGTACACCGGAAATACCAGAAGACGACAAAGACGATCAGACACCTGGTACACCAGAAAAGCCGGATACGCCGGAGAAACCTGAAGAAAATCAGCCGGGTGGCAACACATCCGGCGATGAACAGCCAAAAGAGGATCTTGCGGAAATTTCTTACGTAAAACAGGTTTTAAAGCTGGTCAATGCAGAGCGGAAAAAAGCCGGACTAAATGAACTGATTTGGGATGATACGGTAGCAGTAGCCGCAGCAACACGTTCCATAGAGATTGAAAAATCATTTTCCCACACAAGACCGGATGGAAGAACTTTTGGAACAGCGATCACAGATCTTGGCATTACCTACCGCGGAGCCGGAGAAAATATCGCATGGGGACAGAAAACACCGGAAACTGTTATGAATGCATGGATGAACAGTGAGGGGCACCGCGCAAATATTTTAAACCCGAACTTTAAAAAACTTGGTGTCGGCTACCGTACCAATGGGCAGGGAACACCTTACTGGACGCAACTGTTTACTTATTAAAAGAATGATTGATGAGGTACTGGATATTTCAGTACCTCATTATTTTGTTGTAATCCCGTATTCCTGTTTGACGCAGGTACTTCCGTACAGTATAATATAGGTAGCGCTTTTTTATGCGTACACATAGGAGGAATCAATGTTAACGATCAATGAATACCGTAAGGTAGAAAGTTTAGAAGAAGCATATGAGCTGAATCAGAAAAAAAATAATAAGATTATCGCCGGTGGTGTCTGGATGAAGATCGGTGACCGCAGGATTTCAACAGCGATCGATCTGTCGGGACTTGGACTTGATAAGATCACTGAGACGGAAACAGAGTTTGTTATCGGTGCCATGACATCCTTACGTGAAATAGAAAAACATGTGGGACTTGCCGCATATACCAACGGAGCGATTCGTGAGAGTGTCCGCCATATTGTCGGCGTACAGTTCCGCAACTGTGCAACGGTTGGAGGCAGTATTTTCGGGCGTTTCGGCTTTTCCGATGTGCTGACGGTATTTCTTGCAATGGATACGCAGGTCGAACTGTATCATGCAGGTATGGTTCCCTTAAAAGATTTTGTTGATATGCCATATGACAACGATATTTTAATTGCACTTCATGTGGCAAAAAAGCCGATCCGTATCGCCTATTTAAGCCAGCGTAATACAGCTACTGATTTCCCGGTGATTGCATGTGCGGTGTCTGAATATGATGACAGTCTGCATGTGAGTATCGGGGCAAGACCGGTTCATGCTGGATTGATAGAACTGCCACTTAGCTCCGCGAAACCGGATGGTTTTGGAAAACAGTTTCCGAAGGGATTTGAAAAAGATGAGACACTGGTCAAAGAACTTGCCATCTGGTGCGCAGATCAGTTTACCTATGGGAGCAACCGCAGAGCCGGTGCCGATTACAGGAAACATGTTGCAGGCGTGCTGATCCGCAGGGCAATCTGTTCTTTTGGAGAATAAAGACAGGCTCTGGTGTCAAAAAGGTATGAAAGTCTTTGATGATAAAAAGATAATATCAGAAATGGAGAACAAATAATAGGATGAAAATACATGTATGGTTGAATGAGCGTGAGATCACGCGTGAGATCGCAGCAGATCTGCCGCTTTTGGAATTTGTCCGGTCTGAGGGCTGTTACAGCGTAAAAAGAGGCTGTGAAACATCTAACTGTGGTCTGTGTACCGTATGGATTGACCACAAACCGGTGCTTTCCTGTTCCGTATTGGCAGCAAGGGCAGACGGTACACATATCACCACCTTAGAAGGTGTGGAAGAACGCGCAAGAGAATTTGGTACTTACCTTGCAAAACAGGGTGGAGAACAGTGTGGTTTCTGTAATCCGGGATTTATCATGAATGTACTTGCGATGGAGGACGAGTTAGACAATCCGACTGAGGAGGATATGAAAGAATACCTTGCCGGAAATCTCTGCAGATGCAGCGGATACGAGAGCCAGCTTCGTTCAGTTAAAGAATACCTGAAATTTAAAATGGGGGAAATGGCATGAATAGCAGTACGAATTTAAGAAAACCGGGAAAATTTGTCAATGCTCCCGTAATGAAAAAAGATGCAATGGCGCTTGTGACTGGAAAACCAGTTTATATGGATGATGTAGCGCCAAAAGACTGTCTGATCGTAAAGGTACTCAGAAGTCCGCATGCACACGCACTGATCAAAGAAATCCGCACAGATCTTGCTGAAAAAATAGACGGTATCGTCTGTGTGCTGACCTACAAGGATGTTCCAAAACGTCGTTTTACCATGGCAGGGCAGACATATCCGGAACCAAGTCCATATGACAGATACATATTAGAAGAACGTGTCCGTTTTGTTGGTGATCCGGTTGCGATCGTTGCCGGAGAAACAGAAAAAGCGGTTGATATGGCATTAAAGCGGATCAAAGTGACCTATGAGGTTTTAGATGCTGTTTTAGATTTCCATACGGCAATGGATAATCCTATTTTAGTTCATCCGGAGGATGACTGGAAGTCACTCTGTCCGGTTGGTGCTGACAACAAACGAAATCTCTGCGCGTCCGGCGTAGATGGTGAAGGAGATGTGGATGCTGTCATTGCAGACTGTGATATTGTGTTAGACGAAACTTATCATGTCAAAGCCATGCAGCAGAGTATGATGGAAACTTTCCGTACCTGTACATATATGGATACCTATGGACGTCTGATCGTGCTCAGTTCCACACAGATTCCTTTCCATGTAAGAAGGATCGTTGCAAATGCACTTGATATTTCCAAGGCAAAAGTCCGTGTCATCAAACCTCGTATCGGTGGAGGTTTTGGTGCAAAACAGACGGTTGTCACAGAAGTATATCCGGCGATCGTAACCTTAAAGACCGGCAAACCGGCAAAAATGATCTACACCAGAGAAGAATCCATGATCGCATCTTCACCGCGTCATGAGATGGAAGTAAGAGTTCGTCTGGGTGCAATGTCCGATGGAACGATCCGTGCCATTGATATGCATACGCTGTCTAATACCGGAGCATTTGGTGAACATGGTCCGACTACCGTAGGATTAAGCGGACATAAATCCATTCCAATGTATCATACAGAAGCATTCCGTTTTCAATATGAGGTTGTCTATACGAACCGCATGTCTGCAGGAGCTTATCGTGGTTACGGTGCAACACAGGGTATTTTTGCAGTCGAGTCCACGGTCAATAAATTAGCCGATAAACTTTCTATGGACCCGATCGTACTTCGTCAGAAAAACATGATCCATGAAGGGGATGTAATGCCTGCATATTATGGTGAGACCGCAAATAGCTGCCGTTTAGAAGAATGTCTGTTAAAAGCGTCCGATATGATCGGATGGAAAGAAAAAGGCATGCGTACTGTGATGCCGGATGGAAAGATCCGGGCACGCGGAGTTGCAATGGCGATGCAGGGATCTTCCATTTCAAACTGTGATGTAGGTTCTGTCACGGTAAAATTAAGCGATGAGGGAACGTATCATATTACAGTCGGTTGTACTGATATGGGTACCGGATGTGATACGATCATTGCCCAGTTTGCGGCAGATGTGTTAGAAACAACGATCGATAATATATCTGTCTACGGCGTAGATACTGATATTTCCCCATATGATTCCGGTTCTTATGCATCCAGTACAACTTATCTGACCGGAATGGCAGCAGTAAAGGCATGTGAACAGTTGAGAGAACACATTATTGCACTTGCAGCAGCCCGTATGAATAAAGATGCTTCTGCACTTACTTTTGATGGAGAAAATGTCATCGATGAATCAGACGGTTCTAAAATGAGCCTTTTTGACATTGCAACCGCGTCCATGTGCAATAATGAGATATCAATGGAGGTTACTTATTCACACAGCTCCCCGGTATCACCGCCACCATTTATGGCAGCCTGCGCCGAAGTCGAGGTTGACCCGGAAACAGGCGCGATTGAGTTGTTAGACTATACCGCCTGTGTTGACTGTGGAACTGTCGTAAATACCAATCTTGCAAGGGTACAGACAGAAGGAGGACTTTTGCAGGGAATCGGCATGACACTGTACGAGGATATCTGGTACGATGAACGCGGGAAAAATCTTTCCAATTCCTTTATGCAGTATAAAGTACCAAGCCGTCTGGATACAGACCGTATCCGTGTGGAATTTGACAGCAGCTATGAACCGACTGGTCCTTTTGGTGCAAAATCCATCGGTGAGATCGTCATCAATACACCGGCCCCGGCGATCGCAGATGCAGTTTATAACGCAACCGGCGTCTGGATCAATGAGCTGCCGATCACTCCGGAGAAAATCTTAAAAGGAATGCAGGTGATCTGATACGGAACAGATAAATCTGATCTATCTTGCTGCCGGATATGCGAGACGTTTCGGCAGCAATAAACTGCTCACGGAATTTCATGGGAAACCATTGTTTTTGCATGGACTGACGGAACTGGTTCGTCTGCAGAAAATGTGTAGTTATCCATGCAGGCTCATTGTTGTGACTGCATATGACAGGATTGAGGAACTGTGTAAGGAAATATTGGAAAACAGCAGAAAAAATACTAAAGACGAACAGGATCATTTGACAAAAAAAGAACATACTGTACATGGTCAGAATATACCAAAAGATTATATAATTGTACGCAACCAGGGAGAAGAAAATGATGGGATTGCCTCAAGCATCCGAAAAGGGGTAAAGGCAGTGATAGATTCTCCTATGAAAAACGGGGGCGATTCATTTTCTTATGATATGTTTTTTCAGGCAGATCAGCCTTATGTAAAGGCTGAAATACTGCTTGATTTTCTAAATGATTTTATAGAAAGTAAAAAAGGAATCGGAGCATTATCCTGTGAGGGCATTTTACGCAGTCCGAATCTTTTTGCTGAAAACTACCGTGCAGAGCTGCTTAGGCTGACCGGAGAATGTGGTGGTAAAAAGATCATCTGTTCCCATCCGGACGATGTTTTCACTTATCCGGTTGAAATGCCGGAATTTTTTGTTGATATTGATACAAGGGAGGATTATGCACATGAGAATGTATGACCTGATTGAAAAGAAAAAACTTGGTATGGAACTGACCACAGAAGAGATCCGTTTTATGATAGGGGGATTTACAGATGGTACAATTCCCGATTATCAGATGTCTGCAATGACAATGGCAATCTGTTTTCAGGGAATGAGTAAACGTGAAACAGTTGATCTGACGCTTGCTATGCGTGACAGCGGGGATGTACTTGATCTTTCCTCTATTCCCGGTATCAAAGTTGACAAACACAGTACCGGCGGTGTGGGCGATAAAACATCGCTTGCCCTGACACCGATCGTTGCATCACTTGGAGTTCCGGTTGCAAAAATGTCCGGAAGAGGGCTTGGTCATACCGGCGGAACGATTGACAAACTTGAGAGTTTTCCGGGATTTACGACTGCGCTCCCGGAAGAAACTTTTTTTAAAAATGTCCGTGAGATCGGTATTGCGATCGCAGGCCAGACTGCAAACCTTGCACCGGCAGATAAAAAGTTGTACGCATTGCGGGATGTCACAGCTACCGTCGATCAGATGTCACTGATCGCAAGTTCCATTATGAGTAAAAAATTAGCCTCCGGCAGTGATGCGATCGTACTTGATGTTAAGACCGGCAATGGTGCATTCATGAAGAAATATGAAGATTCCGTTGCACTTGCAAAAGAGATGGTATCAATCGGAACAATGGCAGGAAAAAAGACAGCAGCAGTCATTACCGATATGGATCAGCCACTTGGAAACGCTATCGGAAATGCCATCGAAGTGATCGAGGCGATCGATACTTTAAAAGGCCATGGACCTTCCGATTTTAAAGAAGTAGTCTTTGCACTTGGAGCGCAGATGCTGCTTTTTGCAGAGCGTGCCGGTTCCCATGAGGAGGCTGTAAAACTCATGCAAGACAGCATTGACAGCGGAGCCGCACTTGATAAACTGGCTGAGTTTGTAAAAGCCCAGGGCGGTGATGTATCTTATGTTTACGATACCACAAAATTTCCGGAAACGGCATATTCGATCGACGTCAAAGCAGAATGCAGCGGATATGTGCACCGTATTCTGGCAGAGAATATCGGTATTGCCTGTATGACTCTCGGTGGCGGACGTGAGACAAAGGACAGTAAGATAGATCTTTCCGTCGGTATTTATTTAAAAAAGAAAAATGGCGATCAGGTAAATACCGGTGATACTCTGGCTGTTATCTATGCGAATGACCGTGCAAAAATGAATACTGCTGCCGAAAAAGTACTGCACGCATATGAAATTTCAAATGAACCAAAAGAAATGCAGCCAGTTGTAAAAGAATATATTTACGAATGAGAATAAGATCTTTTTTTCCTTCATACAATTATATATGAAGAAAAATCAGAAAGAAAAAATAATAAACAGTTTAGAACTGCCGAAGGATCTGATGCTTGGTGCGGCGATCGTGACTGCAACCGGGCGGCATGAGGTTCTGATTTCTAATTATAAAGGAATCCTGGAATATGAGGATTCCTTTATCAAAATACAGACAAAAAACTGCAGGATACTGATTTCCGGCTCACATCTTGCAATCGATTATTATACGAATGAGGAAATGAAAATTACCGGTTTTTTAAATACGATCCAATACGAGAACTGACAGATGCTGCTCTCGGTAATTAAATATTTTAAGGGGTACGTGTATGTCCGTCTAAGCGGTTATGCGCCGGAACGTTTCCTTAATTTATGTGGAAGCCGTGACATTCTGATCTGGAATTTAAAATCTTTTGCAGATGGATATGAATTCTGTATCAGTGTAGCAGGCTTTAAGCAATTACGTCCGATCTTAAAAAAAACAAGAACACATATACGGATCATAAAAAAATACGGCATGCCGTTTGAATTGTATCATTACCGTAAACGAAAAATGTTTGCCATGGGGATGATCCTTTTTGCAGGACTGCTTTATTACCTTTCCGGTTTTATCTGGAATATTGAGGTCAATGGCAATTCTTATCTGTCCGAAGAAGTCGTACTCTGTTTCCTTTCAGGGGAACATGCTTCTTTTGGTGCAAAGAAAAAAAACATTGACTGTGCAGCTTTAGAAGAAACGTTAAGAAGCCGATATCCGGAAGTTATCTGGACTTCCATTAAGATCTATGGAACAAAAATGACGGTAGACATTCAGGAAAATCTGCTTCCCGAAGAAAATTATAAGAATGATAAAGATAACACTGCACGTGATATTATTGCATCAGATGATGGCGTTATCTCAGATATGATCACAAGAAGCGGTACTCCTGTTGTGACCACGGGCATGGCAGTCAAAAAAGGGGATATACTGGTCAATGGAAGTATTGAGATCCTGAATGATGATGGCGATACAAAAAAATATCTTTACCGTACTGCAGATGCGGATATTACGGCAAAAGTTACATATTACTATCATGACGAGATACCTGCTGAATATATAAAAAAAATAACGACCGGTGACAAAAAAATAACGTATCAGATCAGGATTTTAGAGCACCTGTTCAAAAATCCTTTCTTTTCACCGGTGGAAGAACCGTATGATGTCATATCGGATGTGTCACAGTTTCATTTCACAGACAACTTTTATCTGCCGGTTTATCTGGTCAGACAGACTTATTCCGGCTATAAAAATGAAAAAAATATATATACAGAAAAAGAGGCAAAACAAATAGCTTCCCGGAATCTTAAGAAATATATTGACGATTTGGAAGAAAAAGGTATTCAAATTACAGAAAAAAATGTTATTATAGAAAGAACAAAGAAAAAATATGTGGTGAAAGGGACGATAGATACTTTAAAATCCATTGTTTCCTATCAGCCGACAAAAATCATCGAACAATCGAGTGAAGAGAGGCAACCGACAGATGAGTCTGACTGAACTATCATTAAATATACCAACTGATCATGTCGCAAATGTATTTGGTCAATTTGATGCGTACATCAAAAAGATTGAGCGTACGTTAAATGTCACTGTGGTGTTACGCGGTGAAAATATGAAGCTGCTTGGAGAAGAACATAATTTAAAAAAAGCAGAACAGGTGTTTTTACAACTGATCGAGTTATCCAAAAGAGGAAATATTATCACGGAACAGAATGTCAATTATGCTCTTGCACTTTCGGAGGAGGAAAAAGAATCCGCGATCGTTGAAATTGATAAAGATTGTATCTGTCATACGATCAACGGCAAACCGGTAAAACCAAAGACACTTGGTCAGAAAGCATATGTAGATGCGATCCGCCAGAAAATGATCGTGTTTGGAATGGGTCCTGCCGGGACCGGTAAAACATATCTTGCGATGGCAATGGCAATTACTGCATTTAAAAACGAAGAAGTAGGAAGGATCATCCTGACACGTCCGGCAATCGAAGCCGGAGAAAAATTAGGATTTCTGCCGGGAGATCTGCAAAGCAAAGTTGACCCCTATTTAAGACCACTTTATGATGCATTATATCAGATCATGGGGGCAGAAAGCTTCCAGAAAAATATGGAAAAGGGGTTGATCGAGGTCGCACCGCTTGCATACATGCGAGGACGTACACTTGACAATGCATTTATCATATTAGATGAAGCACAGAATACGACACCGGCGCAGATGAAAATGTTCCTTACCCGAATTGGTTTTGGTTCTAAAGCAGTGATCACGGGTGATGCTACCCAGAAAGATCTTGCACCGGGCACAGCATCCGGTCTTGATGTCGCATTAAAAGTATTAAAAAAAGTGGATGAGATTGGAATTTGTGAGCTGACCAGTAAAGATGTAGTTCGTCATCCGGTCGTACAAAAAATTGTCAAGGCTTACGAAGATTATGAAAACCGCAATAAGAGTACATCAAAAAGAAGACAGGAGACTCGCCAGCGATGAATGACCGCCTTGTAATCAAAAGAGTATGGAACCATGTCTGTATGTTTATCGTTACCATCATGGTGACACTTTTGTTATGTGCAAAACGACAGATTTTGCTGGATCAGTTTTTGGGGATTGTCTGTATTGCTGTGATATGGTTTGTGTTATTTCTTTTTCTCATAGAGCACGACCGTGCAGAAGGACTGATCTGTCATAACCGTGAAACAGATTTTAGAAAAATATTATATGGTTACACATCAGCAGCAATAGTAGTCTTTTTGGCTGCATATTTTCCTGAATTTGTAAAACCTCTGATGCTTGTGCCGCTTCTTATCGTTGCCTTTGGTTCCGAACGTCTTGCACTTATTACCGGAATTTTCTGGGATGCAATGCTATGTCTCGTGTTAGGGCTGCATTCACAGGAATTAGTACTGTACTGTCTGATGACGATTTTTGGAGCAATACTTGCTGGAACGGCTGAAGAGGCAGTGAAACGTGAGAAGACACTTATATGGTATGAAGTACTGTTATTCTGTCTTTCCATTATGCTTCCAATAACTTTTTATTATCTGACTTATCAGGAAGTCCATTTTAAACTTTTATTATGGGGACTTTTTGAAGGTGCCATCAGTGTTTTATGGATGCAGTTTGGCTTTCGTCATTTTTCCCGTTTAAGAGAGCAGGAGGTAAATGATATTCTGACAGATATCATAGATGATACGTATCCGCTTGTCCGTGAGCTTTCCAGTTTCTCGAAACAGGAATATCAGCATGCACGCAGAGTTTCAGAACTTGCCGCAAAATGTGCAAAAGTTGTCGGTGCCGATGAAAAGACATGCGCAGCAGCAGGATTTTATTACCGGATCGGTATTATGGAGGGAGAACCTCTGACACAGAGCGGGATCCGTATTGTGCAGGAACACTGTTTTCCGGAAGATGTCATCCGTATCATCAGTGAGTACGATGGAGAGACAGTACCGCCTTCATCCATAGAGTCAGCAATCGTACATATGGTAAACGGTCTGGTAAAAAAGATAGAGGTGTTTGACAGTTATACAATGGCAAGCGAATGGAACCAGGATATGGTCATTTACCAGACATTAAACGAGTATTCCGCCAGCGGAATTTACGACCAGTCAGGACTTGGCATGAATATGTTTTTGAAGATCAGGGAATATCTTGTAAATGAGGAGAATTTCTTCTTTTAAAAATTACATGAAAAACAAAAGATATAAAAATTGCCGGTAAGGCACAGAAATGAGGAAATTTATGAGTCTTTTTATAGAAAAAGAAACGGAAACAGATTTTTCATTTGATGAGGAGACACTTGCAAAAGAAGTGACAGATTATGCGATCGAGCATGAGGGATTTCCCTTTGAAGCGGAGATCAATCTGACACTCACAGATAATGATGGAATCCACGCCATCAATAAAGAATACCGTGATATAGATGCGCCGACAGATGTTCTGTCATTTCCAATGCTTTCTTATGAGAGTGCAGGAGATTTTTCGAAGTTAGAAGATGATTATGATGATAATTTCAACCCTGACACAGGGGAGATCATGCTTGGGGATATTATTATTTCCGTTGACAAAGTAAAAGAACAGGCGAAAAGTTATGGACACAGTGAAAAACGTGAATATGCGTTTCTGATCCTGCACAGTATGCTTCACTTATTTGGATATGACCATATGACGCCGGAAGAAGCTGCCGTTATGGAAGGAAAACAAACTGAGATCTTAAACGAAATGAACATTTTAAGATAACGAGGATTAAGTCACATGGGCAAACAAAGTAAAAAAAGCAGTACAAGTTTCCTTGTGCAGGGTTCTATTCTTGCCATCGCATCTATTGTCAGTCGTATTATTGGTCTGATCTACCGTATCCCACTGACAAATATTATTGGTGATACAGGAAATGATTACTATGGAACTGCTTTTCAGATTTATAATATTTTATTGATTATTTCATCTTACAGTCTGCCACTTGCAGTTTCAAAGCTGGTATCCGCAAACTATTCACAGGGCAGAAGACACAATGTATACCGCATTCTAAAATGTGCGCTGGTTTTTGGTGCATGTACGGGTACAATCGCGGCACTGATCCTGTTATTTGGAGCAGAGTTTATCACAGGAACACTGATGAAAACACCGATGAGTATTTTTGCAGTACGGGTACTGATTCCGGTGCTTTTGATCGTTGCCGTGCTTGGTGTTATGCGAGGCTTCTTCCAGGGACTTGGAACAATGATGCCAAGTGCAACCTCCCAGATTTTAGAGCAGATCGCAAATGCGATCGTCAGCGTATGGGCTGCGTATGTACTGGCTGATTATGGTGCGAAAGCAGGTGCACTGCTTGGTGATGCAGATAATTATTCTGCTGCATATGGGGCTGCCGGAGGAACACTTGGCACCGCTATAGGTGCATTAGTCGCATTATTATTCTGTACCTTCGTACTGGTTGTATATCTCCGTGTATTTAAACGCAGCCTGCACAGAGAACGCAGAAATAATGTAGACTCTTATGCATCTATATTTCATTTATTGATTGTAACGATCATTCCTGTTTTACTGAGCAGTACCATTTATAACTGTAATGCAGTTATAGACCAGGCGGTGTATAAACACATCGCAGCATTTCAAGGTTATACAGCAAGCCAGTATGGCTCCTGGAATGGTATTTATACAGGAAAATATACGGTTTTGATCAATGTCCCGATTTCCATTGCATCAGCAATGGCTGCATCCTCTGTTCCTGCACTTACCGCTGCCTATGCAGCCGGAAAAAAAGGTGAGGCAAAGCGGCAGATTAGTGTCGCAACACGATTTATCATGGTGATCGCATTTCCTTGTGCTGTTGGCATGGGTGTGCTTGCATCTCCGATCTTACAGCTTTTGTTCCGTGATTCATCCGAGACCGCCGCACATATACTGCAGGTCGGAGCCGTTACAATTTTATTTTTCTCCCTGTCAACGCTTTCGAATGGGCTTTTACAGGGAATGGGGCGTATGAAAGAACCGATCAAAAATGCGATTATTGCACTGGTACTGCATTTGGGGCTGTTGGCAGCACTTATGTTCCTGTTTGATTTAAATATTTTTGCGGTTGTTATTGCAAATGCTGCATTCGGTCTTATCATGTGTATCTTAAATGCAAGATCGATCCGGCGATACAGCGGATACCGCCAGGAAGTCCGGAAAACGTTTTTTGTTCCTGCTATTGCGGCGACTGGAATGGGTGTCGTTGTATGGCTCATCTATCACGGTATCTTATATGTACTGCGTATCAATGCGATTGCAACGGTTCTGTCAATTGTAGCCGGAGCAGCAGTATATGCTGTATTACTGCTGTTATTAAAAGGATTAAATGAACAGGAGATCCTGCGTTTCCCGAAAGGACGCATGTTGGCAGACATAGCCAAAAAACTTCATCTATTAAGATAAATAGTTCTTACAAATGAATAAAAAGTAAAATATGGCAAATACTTATCGTAAAAACCGTAATATGGGGTGATGAAATGAAAAAAACGACGGGTATTTGCCTTTTTACCGGCATGATCTTTCTTCTGCTGATCCTGGTAGTATATTTATTATCTATACAGCAAAATACAGGAATAGGAAAAGAAAATCTGACTGCTTCAACCGAGAGTATATCAGATGAAAATGACACGGAACAAATTGTCCGGTCAACAGAAATTATTGCTATCTGTGAACCATACACATATGTAATTAAACAGAAAAACGGGGTGTTAGTTGTATACCAGAGTGATGGTGTTACAGAGTTTTTTGAAACAAATATCCGCATACGTGATCTGGATGCAGATATGGTAGAAAAAATAGAAAACGGTATCTTTTTTTCGGATGACCGGGAATTATATGATTTTCTGGAAAGTTATTCAAGCTGATATTTCCCTTGTATCATAGTATTGATGAATTACCAGCAATAACAATGATTTTCACGGATTGAATGTTTGTTTTTTGTATGCTAAAATATGCTATGGTTTGTTTGAAAAAATATCTAAAAAAGGTTTGAAATATATGACAGAAACAGAAGTTGCAGTCATTGGCGGCGGGGCATCCGGGCTGATGGCTTCCATTATGTCCGCATCGACGGGCGCAGATACGATCATTTTAGAACATATGGATCGGGTAGGAAAAAAAATACTCGCCACAGGAAATGGAAAATGTAATTATACAAACGAAGTGCAGGGATTGTCGTGTTACAGAGGCGAAGACCCTGCTTTTACTGTGCCGGTAATGAAGCAGTTTGATCAGAAAAAAACAGTGGATTTTTTTCGCCGGATCGGCATTGAACCTAAAATAAAAAACGGTTATTATTATCCGGCAAGTGAACAGGCAGCTTCCGTTTTAGACGTACTGCGCATGGAAGCAGCATATACAGGTGTAAAGGAATTTGTCTCCTGCGAGATCAAAGCCATCAGAAAACAGGGAAACTTCTTCCTGATTCAGACAGGCAGAGGCGATTTTCGTGCAAAATCGATCATTTTTGCACCTGGCCTTCTCGCTTCACCAAAAAGCGGAAGTGATGGCAGTGCGCTTCCATATATAGAACATTTTGGCCACCATATCATAGATATTGTACCGGCTTTAGTTCCGCTGCAGGGCAAACAGTCATTCTTTAAAATGCTTGCAGGAATCCGTGCAGAAACTTTGATAAAATTATACATAAACGGTGCAGAAACAACCACAGAACGCGGTGAATTACAGTTGACAGATTATGGGATATCCGGGATTCCGGTTTTCCAGATCAGCCGGTTTGCAACCAAAGCATTAAAGCAAAAGAAACAGGTCTATGTGATAATTGATTTTATGCCTGACAGGTCTTTTGATGAAATTACCAGTCTTTTAAAACTGCGATTTTTAAAACGAGCACATGGAAAAGATGCCGCCCAGGCAATGATCGGGCTTTGCAATAAAAAACTCGCAGAAGTGCTTTTGAAAGAAGCGGGGATTGATCTTCACATTCCGGCAGAAAAAGTATCCGAAAAACAGTTCACGCGCCTTACTAAGCTGTTAAAAGGACTTCATGTCGACATTACCGGAAGCAAAGATATCGCGCAGGCACAGGTATGTGCAGGTGGAGTAGATACTCATGAAATTGATGCAGAAAGTATGATGTCAAAATTAGTTTCCGGCTTGTTTTTCGCAGGAGAAGTCGTTGATATTGACGGTACCTGCGGCGGATATAATCTGCAATGGGCATGGTCAAGCGGATATGTGGCAGGAATCCATGCAGCGGAATATGCACGACGTGGGAAAAAAGTACACAAAAAAGAAATGAGGAAGTAATGATTCGTATTAACCAGATCAAGCTGCCGGTAACACACGACACGGCACAGTTAGAGCAAAAGATCAGAAAAGCACTGAAATTTACAGCAGATACGCCATTTAAATACCAGATTGTCAAAAAATCCATCGATGCACGAAAGAAACCGGATCTGTTTTATGTGTACTCTGTAGATGTTGAAATACCAAATGAACAGAAAATCGTCAAAAAAGTTAACGATAATAATATTATGTTAACCAAAGCTAAAAAATATGTTCTTCCAGAAGTAAAAAATTCCTCCCTCACACCTGTGATCGCGGGGGCTGGTCCTGCAGGACTATTTTGTGCCTATGCATTAATGTTAGAAGGTTTCAGACCGGTTGTTGCAGAGCGCGGGAAAAAAATCGATGAAAGGACTGCTGATGTGCAAAAGTTCTGGGAAACCGGTATTTTAAACACAGCTTCTAATGTCCAGTTTGGTGAAGGCGGTGCAGGAACATTTTCTGATGGAAAATTAAATACATTAGTTAAAGATCCCATCGGGCGTAACCGTTTTGTCCTTGAAACATTTGTAAAATTTGGCGCACCGGAACATATTTTATATGAAAATAAGCCGCATATTGGCACCGATATTCTTGCGGATGTAATAAAACGGATGCGTACTTTTATGTCAGAAAATGGTGTGGAGTTTTTATTTGAAACCTGTGTAACCGGTTTTTCCACCGATAAAGACGGCAATTTAAAATCCGTTGAATTAAATCACTCCAGACAGATCAATACCGGTTGTATGGTTCTTGCGATCGGGCACAGTGCAAGAGATACGTTTTCATTGTTACATGAAAAAGGGCTTGATATGCAGGCAAAATCTTTTGCAGTCGGATTCCGTGTTGAGCATCCGCAGAGCGAAGTTAATCTGACACAGTATGGAAGTTTATATGCCGGCAGACTTCCGGCGGCACCTTATAAAGTGACGGCAAATCTTTCATCTGGACGTGGTGTGTATTCCTTTTGCATGTGTCCTGGAGGCTATGTTGTAAACGCTTCCTCAGAAGAACGCCGCATTGCTGTCAACGGTATGAGCTATTCTGACCGTGCCGGCAGCAATGCAAACAGTGCGATCATTGTCTCTGTCACACCGGAAGATTTCAAAGCAGATGCAGTACGCCATGGTGAACTGCCACAGGATGCGGCTGATATGGAAGATGCCTTATCTGGTGTACGTTTTCAGGAGCGTTTAGAGGCACGTGCATGGCAGATCGGAAATGGAAAAATTCCACAGCAGTTATTTGGAGATTATTGTAAAAACCGTGCCTCTGTTTCTTATGGCGCATTTGAGAGCACGACAAAAGGAGAAGCAGTACTTGATAATTTAAGAGGCCTCCTGCCGGAAGAATTAGAGGAGTCTTTCATAGAAGGAATGCACCATTTTTCCCATGCCATCCCGAAATTTGACCGTGACGATGCGATTCTTTCCGGGGTGGAAAGCCGTACATCCTCACCGGTACGTATCGTACGCGATGAAACTTTTCAGTCAAATATCCGTGGCATTTACCCATGTGGGGAAGGTGCGGGATATGCGGGTGGTATCATGTCTGCAGCGATGGACGGATTAAAAGTTGCCGAGGCGATCGGTAAACAATGACTCAAACATAAAATAAATAATTCACAATGATTTAATAAAAGGAAGAACAGAGGTTAAGAACGTGGCAGAATATACACCTATGATGCAGCAATATTTAAAAACCAAAGAAGAATATAAAGATTGCATTTTATTTTACAGACTCGGTGATTTTTATGAGATGTTTTTTGATGATGCGATCGTTGTATCGAAAGAACTTGAACTGACATTGACCGGTAAAAGCTGCGGTACCGAGGAGCGTGCGCCGATGTGTGGAGTACCTTATCATGCAGTGGAAGGGTACTTGAATAAACTGGTTGCAAACGGTCATAAAGTTGCGATCTGTGAGCAGGTGGAAGATCCGAAACTCGCAAAAGGATTAGTAAAACGGGAAGTGATCCGCATCGTTACACCTGGAACAAACACAGACATGCAGGCTCTCGATGAATCTAAGAATAATTACATCATGTGTATCGTTTATCTTGCGGATAAATACGGTATTTCTCTGGCTGATATTTCAACTGGAGACTATTTCGTCACAGAGGTAGATTCCGAACGCAAGCTCATTGATGAGATCAATAAATTTGCACCGTCAGAAATCATCTGTAACGAAAGTTTTTACATGAGCGGAGTCGATCTTTCTGATATGAAACACCGTCTCGGTATCGCAGTTTATTCACTGGAATCCTGGTATTTCAGTGATGAGACAGCAGAGAATACCTTAAAAGAACATTTTAAAGTACAGAGTCTTGAAGGATTAGGCTTATCTGATTATGCATGCGGTACGATCGCAGCGGGCGCATTGCTCCGTTATCTGTATGAAACACAGAAAAATGACCTTGGTAATCTTTCTTCCATTCATCCGTATTCAACCGGAAAATATATGATCATTGACAGTTCGACCAGACGCAACTTAGAACTGGTAGAGACGCTGAGGGAGAAACAAAAACGTGGTTCACTGTTATGGGTATTAGACAAGACCAAAACTGCAATGGGTGCGAGAACACTCCGCGCTTATGTAGAGCAGCCACTGATCGATAAGGCAGAGATCGAACTGCGTCAGGAAGCTATCGGTGAATTAAATGATCATGTGATCACAAGAGAGGAATTACGCGAATACTTAAATCCTATCTACGATCTCGAACGTCTGATCACCCGTGTGACTTACCGGACAGCCAACCCGCGTGACCTGATCGCATTTAAAAATTCAATCAGCATGCTTCCTCCGATCAAATCTCTGCTTGATGAGTTTGACGGTGCATTGTTAAAAAATATCCAGAATGATATTGATTCCATGGAGGAACTGTGTTCACTCATTGATAATTCGATCATGGAAGAGCCTCCTATATCTGTGCGTGAGGGTGGTCTGATCAAAGAAGGCTATAACGAAGATGTCGATAAATACCGCAATGCAAAAACAGAAGGCAAGACCTGGCTTGCAGAATTAGAAGCAAAAGAACGTGAAAAAACAGGAATCAAAAATTTAAAGATCAAATACAACAAAGTGTTCGGTTATTATCTGGAAGTAACCAATTCTTACAAAGATCTGGTACCGGATTACTTTACAAGGAAGCAGACACTTGCCAATGCAGAGCGCTACATTACACCGGAATTAAAAGAATTAGAAGATATGATCTTAGGTGCGGAGGACAAACTTGTCAGCTTAGAATATGATCTGTTCTGTGAGGTCCGCAACAAAATTGCAGAAGAAGTTGTCCGTATCCAGCGCACAGCAAAAGCGATCGCAAACCTGGATGTTTTTGTTTCACTTGCAGTTGTTGCCGATCAGAATAATTACTGCAGACCAAAGATGACAGGCAGCGGTGTGATCGATATCAAAGGCGGCAGACACCCGGTTGTCGAAAAAATGATTACCAATGATATGTTTATCGATAACGATACATATTTAGATAACGGAAATAACCGGATAGCCATCATAACCGGACCGAACATGGCTGGTAAATCCACCTATATGAGGCAGGCTGCACTGATCGTTCTGATGGCACAGATCGGAAGTTTTGTTCCTGCTTCATCTGCTAAGATCGGCATTGTTGACCGTATCTTTACACGTGTCGGCGCGTCAGACGACTTAGCGAGCGGCCAGAGCACTTTTATGGTGGAGATGAATGAAGTCGCCAATATTCTGCGTAATGCGACATCAAACTCTCTTCTGGTACTCGATGAGATTGGACGAGGAACAAGTACTTTTGACGGTTTAAGTATTGCATGGGCCGTGGTCGAACATATCAGCAATCCACGCCTGCTCGGCGCAAAAACACTGTTTGCAACACATTATCACGAGCTGACCGAGCTGGAAGGGAAACTGAACAATGTGCACAACTACTGCATTGCCGTAAAAGAAAAAGGCGATGACATTGTATTCTTACGTAAGATCGTGCAGGGCGGTGCAGACAAGAGTTATGGTATCCAGGTTGCAAAACTTGCCGGTGTTCCGGATTCTGTCATTGAACGTGCGAAGGAGATCGTGGAAGAGTTAAGCGCAAACGATATCACATCCGTCACGAAAAACATCACACCCGCAGCATCAGGAAATAAAAAGAAAAAAGAGCGTCTTGACGAAGTTGATTTGACACAGATGTCTTTATTTGATACCGTAAAAGACGACGATATCTTAGAAGAATTAAAGACGATCGATGTTGGAAACCTAACACCGATCGAGGCGTTAAACAAACTTTATGAATTACAGAATAAAATAAAAAACCGATGGTAGAAATGGAGAATAAAATTTATGGGCACAATTACAATTTTACCGGAAACCACGAAAAACCCGATCACACTGATGGGACAGCGTGCCGGCGTCTGCTGGGGAGGAAATATAGAAGATCCGGCAAAGAATTATAAGAGAGGTATGGACTGTATCATTTCCGGACATGGAAGGGTCATGGAATATGTAAATGTAGAAATGATCATTTCCGGTTATTCAGCAAGAGTAGAGCGTGAATGGTATACACATATCGGCGGTTCACCAACACGTTTACAGTCAAGCACACGCTACATCAATTATGCCGGACGCGGATTTGACTACATCATCCCGCCGTCAATCAAAAACAACGAAGAAGCATTGGAAAAATATCAGGCATTGATGGCTCATATCAATGAAGAATGCCGTTCTCTTCAGGAAGATTACGGTATTCCAAAGGAAGATGTTGCAAACGGACTGCCGCTTGGTATGACAGCATCTATCGTAGATAAGAGAAATCTGCGCAGTTTAGCGGAGATGAGTCATCAGAGAATGTGTAACCGCGCATACTGGGAATTCCGTCAGCTGTTCGGTGATATCATAAAAGCACTTTCTGAGTATTCCGAGGAATGGCGCTGGATCACCGAGAATTTATTTATGCCAAAATGCGATTATTTCGGATACTGTTCCGAGACAAGACCGTGCGGCAAACCGGTATCCGGTGTTCCGAAAATGCCGAGACCATAAGTACATCTGCAAAAAACACAACAGAAACGATTGATACAACGAGGTGAATCTGTATGCCGGAAATTACACTGCTCAGTCAGGAGACAATTGATAAGATTGCTGCAGGGGAAGTAGTAGAACGCCCTTCCTCTGTGGTAAAGGAACTGGTAGAAAATGCCATTGATGCAAAAGCGACTGCCATTACTGTTGAGGTCAAAGAGGGCGGTATCTCATTTATCCGCATCACTGACAATGGCTGTGGTATTGAGCGTGCACAGGTACCGGTTGCGTTTTTGCGACATTCGACCAGTAAGATCAAAAGCGTGGAAGATCTAATGAGCATCACTTCTTTAGGATTCCGCGGTGAGGCACTTTCCAGTATCGCCGCAGTATCGCAGGTCGAACTGATCACAAAGACCTATGGCGAACTGACAGGTACCCGCTATGTCATTGAGGGATCAAAAGAAAAGGAAAATGAAGAGATCGGTGCACCGGAGGGAACCACCTTTATCGTACGTAACCTTTTTTATAATACCCCGGCAAGACGTAAATTTTTAAAGACCGCACAGACAGAGGGCAATTACATCAACGATCTGATGGAACGGCTTGCTCTGTCACATCCGGATGTTTCCTTTAAATTTATCAATAACGGGCAGACAAAAATGCATACTTCCGGCAATTCCAGGGAAAAAGATATGATCTATCATATCTATGGCAGGGATATCACCTCCGGTCTTTTGGAAATCGATCATAAAAACGAATATTTTCATCTCAAAGGATTTATCGGGAAACCCATAATTTCCCGTGGAAACCGTAATTTTGAAAATTATTTTATCAATGGACGTTATATAAAGAGTGCACTGCTCTCAAAGTCGATTGAAGAAGCATATAAGGGATTTCTGATGCAGCACCAGTATCCGTTTTGTGTTCTGTACTTTACGATGGATACGGATCTGTTGGATGTCAACGTACATCCGACGAAGATGGAACTTCGTTTTTCAAACAATGAAGCGATTTATAAAACACTGTTTGAAATCATCCGCGGTGCCCTGACACATAAGGATTTTATCCCGGAAGTGCCGGTGCAGGAAGAAAAGATACAAAAACGGGAAAACATCAAAGCACCACTGCCGGAGCCATTTGAGCGGCGAGGTGTTGAGACAGTACGGAGCGGGCATAGGTTCCAGCCGCAGGACGTGTATGCGCAGGGGCAGGCGGGAATGCCACGCAAAGGAACTGTGCCGCAGAATGAGCCAGTCCGATCGCAGGCAGCAGTTTCAGCGCAAAATGCAATACCTCAGAAGGAATCAGCACCGCCGGAAAATCTTTCGATTTTTAATTCTCTGCTTCCAAAGAAAGAACCGGCCGGTTCTGATAATTCGTCCGATATGCAGCTAAAACGACCTTCTGCAAGTACAGAACATAACCTTGCGCATGAGACTGATGCAGGGCAGTCCGCAGACCGGGTATCGGAAACTAATACATACACCGTTTCCAAACCAGTACCGCAGCTAATGCCAACAGATAAACCAGCCAAAAGCCTGCCAGAAAAGACACCGGCACCTTCCCCAGAGTCAACAGTCACTTACGAGCAGCAGGAACTTGCAGCAGTCTCCGAAGGTTTTCTGACTAAAGATGCCAAAAAGCGCCATAAGATCATCGGACAGCTCTTCGACACCTACTGGATGGTGGAATATGAGGATAAGCTGTTCATCATTGATCAGCATGCGGCACATGAAAAAGTACTTTATGAGAAAACAATGAAAAAAGTGCATGAAAAAACATTTTCATCACAGACGTTAAGTCCGCCGATCATTTTAACATTAAGCCTTGAAGAAATTGAAATGCTTGAAAAATATAAGGCACAGATTGATACATTCGGGTATGAGATCGAGCCGTTTGGCGGAAAAGAATATGCAATAACTGCCATTCCGGCTGATTTTACAGGAATCGACACAAAAACAATGTTTCTTGAAATGTTAGATGATTTTGCAAATATTAACGGAAATGATTCTCCCAATGCTATTATGGAGAAAGTTGCTTCTATGTCCTGTAAGGCTGCGATCAAGGGAAACCAGCACATCAGCAGACCAGAGGCGGAGCGGCTCATTGATGAACTGTTAGAACTGGAAAATCCATATAACTGCCCACATGGACGCCCGACGATCATTTCCATGACAAAATATGAAATCGAAAAGAAATTTAAAAGGATTGTCTGATATGAAACAAAAACCAATGATTATTCTGACCGGTCCTACCGCGGTGGGAAAAAGTGCCCTCTCGGTAGAACTTGCGAAAAAAATAAACGGAGCGGTCATCTCTGCAGACTCCATGCAGGTCTACCGCCATATGGATATCGGCTCTGCCAAGGTTATGCCGGAGGAAATGCAGGGAATTACGCATTATATGATCGATGAATTAGAACCTGACGAAGAATTTCATGTTGTGCGTTTTACAACGATGGCAAAAGAATATTTAAAAGAAATCTATGCGGCGGGGAAAATCCCGATCATAGCCGGCGGCACCGGATTTTATATTCAGGCACTTTTGTACGATATTGATTTTACAGAGCAGCAGTGTGATGAGGCATACCGCAGACAATTAGAGGAACAGGCAAAAGAACACGGAGCCGGATATCTGCATGAAATGCTGCGCAAAGTCGACCCTGCATCTGCGGAGGCGATTCATGCCAATAATGTCAAACGTGTGATCCGGGCTTTAGAATTTTATCATTTATCCGGTCAGAAAATATCTGAACACAATGAAACGGAGCGTCAAAAACAATCTCCTTATAATTTTGCCTATTTTGTTCTTAACGATGAACGCGCAAAATTGTATGAGCGCATTGACAAACGTGTAGATGCGATGATAGCAGCAGGACTGGTAAATGAAGTTCAAAAATTAAAAGATATGGGGTGCAGCCGGGAAATGGTTTCCATGCAGGGACTCGGCTATAAGGAGATACTTGCATATTTAGACGGCGAATATACCTTAGAGGAAGCCGTCTATATCATCAAACGGGAAACCCGTCATTTTGCCAAACGCCAGTTAACGTGGTTTAAAAGAGAACGCGATGTGATCTGGCTCGACAAGCAGACATTTGGCTATGATGATGCAGCAATTTTAACAGATATGATATCAATTTTACAGGAAAAGGAAATAATCAGTCATGAATAAATGGATGGAAGAACAGTATGAAGCTCTTGGTATTTCAAGAGAAGTATATGAATTTGGAGAAAAGATCGAAGCCTCCTTAAAAGAGCGTTTTGAAGCGATTGATGCAACGGCTGAATATAATCAGTTAAAAGTGATCAAAGCTATGCAGGATAACCGTGTAAGTGCAGAATGCTTTAACATGTCCTCCGGATACGGTTATAATGATCTCGGACGTGATACATTAGAAAAAGTATATGCATCCTGCTTTAAAGGAGAAGATGCTTTAGTACGCCCGCAGATCACCTGCGGCACACATGCACTGGCACTTGCTTTAATGTCTAACCTTCGTCCGGGAGACGAACTGTTGTCCCCGGTCGGAAAACCATATGACACGTTAGAGGAAGTGATCGGTATCCGCCCATCTAAGGGATCGTTGGCAGAATACGGCGTATCCTATCGTCAGGTAGATCTTCTGCCGGACGGAAGTTTCGATTATGACCACATCAAAGAAGCGATTAATGAGCGCACAAAACTCGTAACGATCCAGCGATCCAAAGGATACGCGACAAGACCAACACTTTCTGTGGCACGTATTGGAGAATTGATCTCGTTTATCAAAAAAATTAAGCCAGACGTCATCTGTATGGTAGATAACTGTTACGGTGAATTTGTGGAAGAACGTGAGCCTCTTGAGGTCGGAGCAGATATGATCGTAGGTTCCCTGATCAAAAATCCGGGCGGCGGTCTTGCACCGATCGGCGGTTATATCGTTGGAAAAAAAGAATGTGTTGAAAATGCGGCTTATCGCCTGACTTCTCCGGGACTTGGAAAAGAAGTCGGTGCATCATTAGGCGTTATCCAGTCTTTCTATCAGGGATTTTTCCTTGCACCTACTGTAGTAAGTGGTGCATTAAAGGGAGCGATCTTTGCAGCAAATATCTATGAAAAACTTGGATTCGAAGTTGTTCCAAACGGCAGTGAAAGCCGCCACGATATCATTCAGGCAGTTTCATTCCACAATCCGGATGCACTGATCGCTTTTTGCGAAGGGATTCAGGCGGCTGCTCCGGTTGACAGCTATGTAACACCGGAACCATGGGCAATGCCTGGATATGACAGTGATGTTATTATGGCTGCAGGTGCTTTTGTTCAGGGATCATCCATTGAGCTGAGTGCAGATGGTCCGATCAAGCCTCCATATGCCGTTTATTTTCAGGGCGGACTGACCTGGTACCATGCAAAACTGGGTATTCTGAAATCTTTACAAAAACTTAAGGAACGAAAACTTGTCGACCTTGACTTGTTATGATAAAATATAATGTGATTTATTCATAATAACAAGTTTGCCCATACAATGCGTACAGGCTGTTGTTTATGGTAATAGATCTTTATGCTTCCCGGGAGAGTAGAAAGGGAGCATTCATGAACAAAAATACTACGGTAAAAGAATTGCCGGATTCGGAAAAACCATATGAAAAGTTTCTTACATATGGACCGGAATACCTAAGTGATGCGGAGCTTTTAGCAGTGATCATCCGTTCAGGGACAAGTGGTCTAAAGTCTGTGGAAGTCGCGCAGAATCTGCTAAATGATGGTCAGCGCAATTTATTAAATCTCTATGATATTCCATTTGAAAAGATGCAGAAAATACGTGGAATTGGCCCGGTAAAGGCAATCCAGTTAAAATGCATTGCAGAATTATCAAAACGGATTGCGCAGACACGGTCAGCTCCTGATATCTGTATGACGAACCCAAAAACAATCGCAGATTACTATATGGAACATCTGCGTCATGAAAGCAAAGAACATCTGATTATCTGTATGTTCGACAATAAATGTCACATGAAAGGTGATAAACTGCTTTCTATCGGCAGCGCAAATGAAACAATTGTTTCACCACGCGAAGTTTTCGAGACAGCAATCAATTGTCATGCAGCACATCTTATCTTAGTCCATAATCATCCAAGTGGTATACCAGAACCGTCCCATGCAGATGATATTGTCACAAAACGCATTTTAAACTGTGGACAACTGATGGGCATTCCGCTTTCCGACCATGTTATTATCGGGGATCATTCTTACTTTAGTTACAGAGAAAATAACAGGATCGTGGTATAAACCGCGTTCCAAAGGGAGAGAACAATGACAAACAACGTATACGGTATTGATCTTGGAACATGCAATATGAAGATTTACTGCAAATCTTCCAACAAGATCTTAAATGAAAAAAACACGATTGCATTAAAAAATAAAGATGAGATCTACGCTTATGGTAACTCGGCATACGCAATGTATGAAAAGGCTCCGGAGTCTATCCATGTGACATTCCCTGTTACAACAGGTGTCATCGCAGATTTCAACAATCTTCAGTCCATGATACAGCTCTTCTTAGAAACGCATGTTAAAGGGAGCCTGAAGGGTGCAGAATTTATCGTCGCAGTACCAACAAGTATCACGGAAGTGGAGAAAAAAGCGTTCTTTGACATGTTCTATAAGAGCAAGATGAAACCGAAGAGTGTACTTTTATGTGAAAAGCCGATCGCTGATGCCGTTGGGTTGGGATTAGATGTCAATGAACCGACCGGTATCATGGTTGTAGACATCGGTGCAGATACAACGGAGATCTCCGTTATTTCACTTGGCGGACTTGTACTTAGTGATCTGCTTCATTTTGGTGGAAATAAGATTGATGAATCCATCATTACCTATGTAAAACGCAATTACAATCTGGTCATCGGACAGAAAACTGCCCAGAGCATGAAAGAACGCTTAGGTTCCGGTATCCCGGGCAATGAAGACACGATGATCGTTGTCGGAAGAGATGTCGTAAGTGGTCTTCCGATTGAAATGGAAATGTCCGGTACTGTAGTATATGAAGCCATCAAAGATAACCTTGAAAGTATCTGTAATTCCATCAAAATGATCTTAGAGAAAACACCACCGGAACTTGCAAAAGACATTATCCATTCCGGAATCTATATCACAGGCGGAAGTTCCCAGATTCACGATCTGGATAAATTATTTGCAGATATCACAGGCATTGATATCAATACCTGTGAAGAACCGGAAGAGTGTGTTGTACGTGGTCTTGTAAAAATTGTATCTGACAGCAAATACAAACATCTGGCATTCAGCATGAAAAGTAAGATCTTGATTTAGGGGATAGTATGAGACGAAAACCAAAATTTGTTCTTCCCACAAAATATATACTGCTTATCTTAAGCGGTGTATGTATTGTGGCAATATTACTCAGTTTTACACTTGGCATATCCGGCGGACCATTAAATACTGTCGCCGGATATGTATTTATTCCAATGCAGCGCGGTATTAATTCCGTTGGCACCTGGATTGGCGAAAAAGCAGACAATCTAAAAAAATTAAATGACGTCATGGCAGAAAACGAAGACCTGAAACATCAGGTAGATGATCTGACAACCGAATTAAATACAATCAAGTTAGAACAATATGAGCTTGAGAACTTAAGAGAACTCTTAAATCTGGACCAGAAATACCCAAGTTATGACAAAGTTGCTGCAAATGTTATCGGAAAAGACGGTGGCAACTGGTTTACCAATTTTACGATCGACAAGGGATCAAACGATGGAATTGAAGTGGATATGAATGTGATTGCAGGAAGTGGTCTTGTGGGAATTGTTACTGATGTAGGACCTAATTATGCAAAAGTATCTTCGATCATCAATGATACCATGAAAGTCAGTGGTATGGCGTCGACCACATCCGACAATCTGATCGTAAATGGCAGTTTACAGGATATGAATGAAAATATGGTCATTGAATTTTCCAATCTCAACGATAAGAATAATGAAGTTGCCATCGGTGATCCTGTCGTTACCTCTTATGTATCAAACCGTTATCAGCAGGGTATTCTGATCGGTTATATCAGTACACTTAGCATGGATTCTAATAATCTTACAAAGTCGGGTACCATCACACCGGCAGTCGATTTTGAGCATATCGAAGAAGTTCTTGTCATTTTAAATAAGAAACAGACAGCAGAATCTTAGAAACAGAGGTTATTTATGAGAAGAAAGATTACCGTATTTATTATTATTGCCGTCTGCTATCTGCTGCAAACGACACTTTTTGATACCTTTTCCTTTGCATCCATATCACCAAATCTTCTGATCATTGTGACATCGTCCTTTGGTTTTATGCGTGGACGCAAAGAAGGGCTTTTTATCGGCTTTTTCTGCGGACTGATCTTAGATATTTTCGGTGGAGGTGTTCTTGGATTTTACAGCCTTCTATATATGTATATCGGTTATATCAATGGAATGTTCCGCAAACTTTTTTACCCGGAAGATATCAAACTGCCACTCGTTCTGATCGCCGGCAGTGATTTGAGCTGCAACCTTCTGATTTACTTTATTATGTTTCTTTTTCGAAACAGATACGACTTTAACTACTATTTTTTACAATTAATGATACCAGAGTTAGTTTATACCATGGTTATAACAATTTTTTTGTATTTTGTAATTTTAAAGATCAACCAGAAACTGGAAGCTATCGAGAAAAGGAGTGCAAGCAAATTTGTTTGATAATATAAAAGAAGCATGCCGTATGTTTTTTAAATCACGGCTTGTTGTGGCAACAGTTGTAATGATCCTGTTGTTTTCCATTCTTCTCTGGCGTGTTTTTTCTCTTCAGATCGTAAACGGAAAAGAATATCAGGATAATTACACGTTAAAAATCGTCAAAGAGCGTACCTTAAACAGTACACGTGGAAATATATATGACCGTAATGGCAATCTGCTTGCCTACAATGAACTGGCATATTCCATTACAATCGAGGACAATGGTACTTACAGTTCTAATAAAGCAAAAAACACTGCCCTCAATGAGGAGATCGCGCAGGTTGTGACTGCACTTGAAGCCAATGGCGACTCCATTGTCAACGATTTTAAAATATCTATGGATGACAATGGCAATTACAGCTACAATGTAGAAGAATCCGGTGCAACCTGGAAACGTTTTTTGGCGGATGTATTTGGAGAAACTTCCTTTGAAAACATGCAGGAAGATGAGTCTGATATCATTTCCCGCAATAAACTTAATTTTAAACCAACGGAAGCAACTGCTGCACAGGTTATGCAGTATCTGACAAGCGGCAGCCGCTATGCCATTGGAAACGAATATGATGAGGCAATGACATACAAGATTACTGTTGTTCGTTTTTCCATGGCACAGAATGCCTATCAGAAATATATTGCAACCACGATTGCAACGAATGTATCTGAAGAATCAGTCGCTTATATCAGCGAGCACGCAGCCGAATTACAGGGTGTGGAAGTATTAGAAGATACCATTCGAAAATATAACGACAGTGAATATTTTTCTTCCATCATCGGTTATACCGGAAAAATATCCACGGATGAATATAATAAACTTTCAGAAACAGATAATTCTTATACACTAAATGATGTTGTCGGTAAACTTGGTATCGAACAATATATGGACAGCGATTTAAAAGGGGAAAAGGGGCATGAAAAGCTCTATGTGGATTATCTTGGAAAAGCAGTAGAAGTTATCGAACACGAAGAACCACAGGCCGGAAATGATGTATATCTGTCCATTGACCGGGATCTGCAGATTGCTGTATACAATCTTTTAGAGCAGGAAATTGCAGGAATCGTATATTCTAACATCGATAATCCGGGATCTGATATCAACATTCCGATCACAGATGTTTATTTTGCACTGATCAACAATAATGTGATTGATTTCTCACATTTTTCCGAAGAAAATGCATCTGCTACGGAAAAGGAAGTACAGCAGATCTTTTCTGCCAGACAGAATGCCGTAACAGATCAGATCCATACCGAACTGACTGGAAATGCCCCGACACCATTTGCATCCATGACAGAAGAGTATCAGGATTATTTTACTTATATTTTAAAAATGCTCCGTGAAAATGGTATTTTGTTAAGAAAAAATATTGATACCACGGATGAAGTCTATCTCCAGTGGCAGAACGGAACCATCGGCCCACAGGAATATTTAAACCATGCGATCGCCAAAGGATGGATCGATATTACAAAATTTTCTGTAAGTGAGAAATATTCCGATTCAACAGAAATATATGATGCACTGTGTGATTATATTCTGAATGATATCAGTACAGATTCAGATTTCGCCAAAATCATATATGAATACCTGATCCAGACAGATGCAATTACAGGAAGACAGCTTTGCCTGATCCTGTTTGATCAGAATGTTCTTGCATTTGATGAAGATGATATTGCAGACTTATCAGGTGGTACACTTGCACCTGCTGCCTTTATCAAGGAAAAAATCCAGAATCTTGATATTACACCGGCTCAGCTTGCATTAGATCCATGTGCCGGGTCCTGTGTCATCACAGACACACAGACAGGTGAGGTACTCGCATTGGTAAGTTATCCTGGATATGACGGAAACCGGCTTGCAAATACAGTTGATGCTGATTATTTCAACAGTCTGCAGGAGAATAATGCAAGACCTTTATATAATTATGCTACCCAGCAGCGAACGGCACCGGGTTCCACCTTTAAAATGGTATCTGCTACAGCCGGCCTTGCAGAACATGTGATCAGCACAACCGAACAGATCCAGGATCTTGGTGTATATAAAAATGTAAGTAATGAACCGGAATGCTGGATCTACCGTTCATCCCATGGATCACACGGTCTTATTAATGTATCCGAGGCACTCAGGGATTCCTGTAACTACTTTTTCTATGAAGTCGGCTATCGTCTCAGTACCAATAATTACGCTATGAGTTATAACAACGATGCTGCGGAAAATGGTATTGAAAAAATCCAGAAATATGCTTCTCTTTATGGTTTAAACGAAACGACGGGAGTGGAGATTGAAGAGAGCAAACCTCAGGTTGCAGACAGCTTCCCTGTCATGGCTGCTATTGGTCAGAGTAATAACAACTACTCCACGATACAGCTTGCCAGATATGTTACCGCTGTTGCAAATGGTGGTACCGTATATAATTATACACTTTTAAATAAAGTAACAGATTCTGATGGAAATACTTTAAAACAATATGAGCCTGCAGTCCGTAACACGATTGATGTTTTAAGCAGCGGCGACTGGGATGCCATTCATACAGGTATGCGCATGGTGGTGGAAAATACGAAAGAGTTTGACGGATTTCCAATAGAGGCTGCCGGAAAAACAGGTACCGCGCAGGAAGATCTGACCAGACCAAACCATGCATTATTTGTCGGTTATGCTCCATACAGCAATCCGGAAATATCTATTGCAACACGTATTGCAAATGGATATACTTCCCATAATGCAGCAGAAGTTTCCAAAAAGATCCTTGCATACTATTTCAAAGTTGAAGATGCTGATTCTCTGTTAAGTGGACAGGCCGAAAATATCAATGCCATCTCAAATGGCGTAAATGATTAGTATATGGATAATTCCCGCTATTTCAACGGGTTTTATTAATAAATCAAAACAGGAGGTTCCCCTTATGGGTGAAGTGATTACTTTTACCTCAGGAAAAGGCGGCGTTGGCAAGACAACAACCACAGCTAACGTTGGCGCAGGACTTTCACTGTTAGATAAAAAAGTTGTATTGGTAGATACTGATATTGGCTTACGAAATCTTGATGTTGTCATGGGACTTGAAAACCGGATACTTTATAATCTGGTGGATGTGTTAACTGGCAGATGCCGGGTAAAACAGGCAATCATACGTGATAAACGATTCCCGAATCTGTCTGTGATACCGTCATCATGTACAAAAGAAAAATGTCTTCCTGATCCCGGACAGATGAAACATCTGTTTGATGATTTAAGACAGGATTTTGATTATATATTAGTTGACAGTCCCGCAGGTATCGATCAGGGTTTTTTACTTGCCATTACGGGAGCTGACAGAATTGTAGTAGTCACAACACCTCAGATTGCTGCAATTCACGATGCTGACTGTGTACTTCAGATTTTAAAAAAACATTATACAGTAAAAACAGAACTTCTGATCAATGGTTTCCGGAAACATATGGTAAAAGATGGGGATATGTTAAATATCGGTGATATCTGCGAACTTTTAGATGTGCCGTTACTCGGTGTCATTCCAGAAGATGAACAGATCATCATAGCACAAAACCACGGAGAACCATTACTGCATCCGGATGGAAATAAAAAGAATGCTTTACTTTCTGAACTCTGCTATAACAATATTGCACGGCGGATCACAGGTGAGGAAGTGCCTCTGTTAAATTACATAAAACAGGGCAGTATTTTTTCAAAAATATTATTTAAAAAGAAACCTGTGAAAGGAGCATTGAATGTTTAAGACTCATTCCGGAAATGTTGCAAAAGAGCGCTTAAAGCTGATGATGAATGCCGATCATCACAAACTCGATGAGGCTACTATGGAACTTATTCGTCAGGAAATAGGCTGTGTCATCACGAAATATGTTGTCATTGAGCCGGAAAACATTGAGATCAAAGTAATGTTAAAGGATTACAAGAAAAGAGAGTAGGATAATGTCTAAACTTTATAAACTAAAGAATTATAAATTCATACTGGTAATGTATGTTCTGATTTTAAATACCCTGGGGGTCTTTCTGGTTGGAAGTGCAAGCCCCGGGGATCAGAAAAAACAGATCATCGGTATGGTAAGTGGTATTATTATCATGGTGATTTTATCTCTGATCGATTACAGTTTTATTCTCCGTTTTTCCTGGATCATATATCTGTCTGCTGTCGGACTTTTAGCGCTGGTACTTGTTGCAGGTGATTCTTCAAAAGGCGCACAGCGCTGGTTTGAGATCGGCGGTTTCCGTTTTCAGCCATCTGAGCTTGTAAAAATACTTTTGATCATATTTTTTTCATATTATTTTATGAAACACGAAGAAAAGATCAATTCCGTAAAGGTAATCGTTTCTTCCTTTGTATTACTTGCAATCCCTCTGTTTTTAATTTATAAACAGCCAAATCTATCGACTATGATCGTGATTACTTTAGTTTTTGCCGCATTATTGTTTATGGCAGGCTTAAATTATAAACTGGTGGTCGGTGTTCTTATTATCTGTATTCCGGTCGGACTGATCGGTATGACACTGATCATCCAGGATAAGATTCCGTTTATTCATGCTTATCAGCTTGGACGTATTATGGCATGGCTTTATCCGAATGATTATCCTGATCTTGCTTACCAGCAGCAGAATTCCATCATGGCTATTGGTTCCGGTCTTTTATGGGGAAAAGGACTTAATAATACAGATCCTACATCTGTTAAAAATGGTAACTTTATTCTGGAACCACAAAATGACTTTATTTTTGCAGTTGCAGGGGAGGAACTTGGATTTGTGGGCAGTGCAGTGATCATAATTCTCTTGCTTTTCATCACGATTGAGTGTATATTTATTGCTAGAAAAGCAAAAGACACAGCAGGCAGACTGATCTGTTGTGGTGTAGGCGCACTGGTCGGATTTCAAAGTTTTGTTAATATCAGTGTGGCAAGCGGACTTCTGCCAAATACAGGCGTAACACTTCCGTTTGTCAGTTATGGTCTTACATCATTATGGTCTTTGTATATAGGTATCGGGCTTGTCTTAAATGTCGGGCTTCAGCCGAAAAAATATTAACAACAGGGGGTCCTACAACATGAACATTGGATTAATAGCACACGATTCAAAAAAGAAACTGATGCAGAATTTCTGTATCGCTTATCGGGGTATACTTTGCAAAAATGAGCTTTACGCAACAGGAACAACTGGCAGACTGATTGAAGAAGTTACAAATTTAAACGTTCATAAATATCTGGCAGGGCATTTGGGTGGTGCTCAGCAGTTAGGAGCTCAGATTGAACATAACGAAATAGACCTTGTTATTTTTCTTCGTGATCCGTTAACACCAAAGTCACATGAACCGGATGTCAACAATGTCGTAAAGATCTGTGATACGCACAACATACCACTTGCTACAAATCTTGCTACAGCCGAGCTTCTGATCAAATCCTTAGACAGAGGCGATTTAGAGTGGCGTGAAATGTACAAATAATGAAAACAAATGAAAAATATGTACGCAGGATATACCTTTGTCTGGTGTATCCTGCGTATTTTGTGAAAGGAATTTTAACATGAAACGATTGCTAGCTGTTGTATGTGTGACAACACTTTTACTTGGCAGTATCACAGGCTGCGGGGAAGAAAAAGTCACCTTGGAACAACCTTATGATATTTACGAGACAACTGGAAGCCTTGGTCTTGGATCAACAGTTTCCGCCGGTGCACAGGAATACTTTTCAAATGATCTCTGTGTTGCAGATGATTTTCCTCTTGGAACGGATACAACTGATTCCCAGGTTGCAGAAGGAGCCGGTACTTTTAATCTGGCAACAAATGAAGTTGTTTATGCCAAAAATATCTATGAGAGACTTTATCCGGCAAGCACAACAAAGATCCTAACTGCATACATTGCTTTAAAGTACTGCACAGATTTAAGTCAGACGGTCACGATCAGCGAAAATGCCGCAAATCAGGCTTCCGATTCCTCTGTCTGCGGACTTCATGCAGGAGATGTGATCCGCATGGATGATCTTTTATATGGTATGATGCTGCGAAGTGGTAATGATGCTGCAATTGCGATAGCTGAGTCGATTTCAGGCAGTGTAGAAGAATTTGCAACGCTGATGAACCAGGAAGCGGCAGCACTTGGTGCAACACAGTCTCATTTTGTCAATCCAAACGGTCTTCCGGATGAAAATCATTATACCTCCGTATATGATCTGTATCTGATTTTCCGTGCTGCATTGCAGAACGAAACATTTGTCCAGATTATAGGCACAACATCTTATGATGTAACTTATCAGGCGGCAGATGGTACAACAGAAGAGCATACATGGGAAAATACAAACCAATATCTGAGCGGTCATGCAAAAGCTCCGGACGGTTTTACCATAATCGGTGGAAAAACAGGTACAACCGGTGATGCAGGATACTGTCTTGTCCTTTATTCTATGAATGAACAATCCCAGCCAATTATTTCTATTGTTCTGAAAGCAGACGCAAAAACAAACCTTTATCTGTTAATGAATGAAATGTTATCCGGTTTTGCAAATTAATTGAAAATATCATTGTGTTTTTTGTATTTATATACTATAATTAATTTATAAAACGAACCGTTTTTATTCATTTTCACGAATATGGACGTTGCATCGAAGGATCAGGAGGGAAATGACCATGATAGAGATTATTTCAGGTGAAAAGGGAAAAGGAAAGACAAAGGAACTGCTTAACAAGGTCAATACATCGATCACATCTGCAACTGGCAATATCGTATATCTGGATAAGAGTCAGAAACACATGTATGAGCTGAATAATAAAATACGCTTGATCAATGTAAATGACTTTCTGATTGATAACTGTGATGAGTTCCTCGGTTTTATCTGTGGTGTGATATCACAGGATCACGACCTCGAAGAAATGTATCTTGACAGTTTTCTTACCATTGCATCAATTGATTCTGATGAACTTTTAAATCATGCGATTCAAAAGCTCGACGTGATCAGTGAAAAATACAATGTAAAATTCATCTTAAGCGTATCGAAAGATGAATCTAAACTGACAGATATTGCAAAAGCAAAAATTGTCATTTCCCTATAATAATGAATATGTAATATCGGTAGTGCACAATATGAACATATCTTTTGTTATGAATGAATATGCGGTATGGAAAGTTCTTTATCCATGCCGCATATTTTTCATAACAATAGAATATCTGCATAGTATGCATTCTGTTGTTTAAGATTCACCTACAGAACGGATTCTTCCGAACAGACTGATCAGATATAATCCACCAATTCCCACAAGTGCATAAATTATTCTTGTAAGCCATGACATGTCCCCGAAAAGAAATGCCACCAGATCAAATCTGAAAAAACCGATCAGTCCCCAGTTAATTGCACCGATAATAACCAATGTAAGCAATGTGTAATCAAGCCAGTTTGTATTCATTTTTTAGCCTCCTTTTGCAGATAGTATGCACATTAAAAAAATTTTTATTCATACAAAACTTTTTGATCCACGTTGTTTTCTATTGAATAAAATGTTAGAATAGAAATGTTGAAAATTTTAAGAGGTGAGTAAATTTTTGAATGAACATAAAAAAATAGTAAAATATCGCAAACCGTTCAACATAAATATTGGCGTAATCATTTTTATTATTATTTTCATATATCTGGTTTTTAATGTCTTTTCTTACATTACAACAACACACATTTCCGTTTATGAAGTGGAACAGGGAACCATGGCAGAAAATAATGTTTACCGTGGTCTGGTTCTTCGCGATGAAACAATTGTTACATCACAATATACCGGTTCGCTGAATTATTATGTACGGGAATCTTCGAGAGTCGGATACGGCGATCTGATCTGTTCCGTTGATGAAAGTGGAAGTGTTTCCCAAAAGATCAATGATGTCAGTACAGATGCTTCTAATCTGGATGCCGAGGGACTCTTAGAAATTGAAAATGATATTTCCGATTATGAAAATTCCTATCAGTCACAGACATTTTATAATACTTATTCATTTAAAGAAAATATTGATTCTGCACTGAATGAAGCATTAAGTCTGGAGGCTTTAAACGGATTGGCTGACTATACATCTGCCGGTGGTGGTTCTTCCTTTCATACAGTCACAACTGATACCCCCGGAATCCTTGCTTATTATACGGACGGATTTGAAAACACAACGACAGATAATTTTTCAAAAGAACAGTTTGATGAAGCTGCTTATCAGCGAAATAATTTAAAACAGAATACATCCGTTACCACCGGAGATGCTTTATATAAACTGATCAGTAACGAAGAATGGCAGATTATCGTTCCCATTGCAGATACGCTTGCAAATGAACTTCAGGATGATAATACTCTTAAACTTAAGTTTATAAAGGACGGAAAAACAGCATACGCTACCTATGTGATCACAGAAAAGGGTGGTGAAAAATATCTGATTTTAACACTTCGCAATTCTCTGGTACGTTATGCAAAGGATCGTTTTCTGGAAATTGAGCTGCTGCTTACCGAACAGACCGGACTTAAAATTCCAAATTCTGCTATTACCGAAAAAGAATTCTACACCATACCGATCAGCTACTTTATGAAAGGTGGAGATTCTGATGCCGATGGACTGCTTGTTTCGTCCACAAATAAAAATGGAAAAACAACGACTGAATTTGTTTCCCCAACCGTCTATTATACAACGGATGATTATTACTATATAGACAGTGAAAATGTCACTGCCGGAGACATTCTGGTAAAACCGGATTCAAATGAAACTTACCGGGTCGGATCAGACACTGCAACACTAAAAGGTGTCTATAATGTCAATAAAGGTTACGCTGTCTTCAAACAGATTGATATACTCTATCAGAGTAAAGAATATACCATCGTAAAAACAGGAACTTCCTATGGAATTTCTCTTTACGACCATATAGCCTTAGACGGAGCGAAGATCAATGAAAATGATTTGTTAAAATAATGGAGGAAAAATTAATGTTAAAAGAAAATCTTGCAAATGTAGAGAAAAATATTGAACAGGCTTGTAAAAATGCCGGTCGAAACCGTAATGAAGTAACCCTGATCGCAGTAAGCAAAACAAAGCCTGTCGAGATGTTACAGGAAATCTATGATGAAAATATCCGTGATTTTGGTGAAAATAAAGTCCAGGAGCTCTGCAGTAAAATGGAACAGCTTCCATCGGATATCCGCTGGCATATGATTGGGCATCTTCAGCGCAACAAGGTAAAATATATCGTCGGAAAAGTTGAACTGATTCATTCCGTAGATACATACCGCCTTGCAGAAGAGATTAATATTCAGGCAAAAAAACAGAATGTGATCGTCCCGATTCTTGTCGAAGTCAATATCGCGCATGAAGAGTCTAAATTTGGTATTTCCGCAGAAGATGCCATCCTTCTTGTGGAAGAGATTTCCAGGCTTGAAAACATTCGTATCAAAGGACTTATGACGATTGCACCTTATGTTGAGAACCCAGAGGATAATCGCCTATATTTCAGAAAAATAAAACAATTATCTGTTGACATAACAAATAAAAACATAGATAATGTATCTATGGAAATTCTGTCTATGGGAATGACAGGCGATTACATGGTTGCAATCGAAGAGGGTGCTACCATGGTGCGTGTTGGAACCGGAATTTTCGGTGAAAGAAATTATAAACAGGAGTGAGAACATGGGAGTTCTTGATAAATTTTTAAATGCAATGCGTCTGAATCCGGATGATGATGACGATTTTTACAACGAAGACTATGATTATGATGACGATTATACAGAGGACGAGCCAAAACAGACATTTCATCGTGAAAAAAAACGTGATGCTGTAGAAAAAGATTATGATTCGGAACGTTCAAAAGACACTTCAACAAAATCCACCTCAAAGGTTACGCCGATCCGGCCAGCGAAAAAGCAAGCCGGTCCTGGCGGTATGAAAGTATGTGTGATCAAACCTACTTCCGTGGAGGATGCAAGGGAGATTACAGAGACTTTACTGGAAAACCGTACTGTCGTGCTCAATGTAGAAGGTCTTGACGTTGAGATTGCACAGCGTATTATTGATTTTACATCCGGTTCATGTTTTGCGATCAGTGGTAATCTGCAGAAGATTTCAAATTATATCTTCATTATCACACCGGCATCCGTAGATATTTCCGGGGATTTTTTAAGTTTAATGGATTCATTTGAGACAAGGGGTATTCAGACTGATTTTTAATTATGAATGAGCAGGATCTTTGTAAAAAACGCCTGTTAGATCTTTCAAGACAGGCTGATCGGAAGGGAATCGTTTTATTCAGCGATTTCCTTAATTTAAATGAAATGAATATTTACCACCAGTGCCAATCAGAATTTGTAACAAGGACGGAAAGCTATGGCGGTATACCTTATGCAGAGCGTCAGATAATTGCTTTTATTCCTGATGCTCTTTATTATGAGTGGACATATCCGATTGCGGTATTAAAAGTAGAACCAGCATATCCAAAATTTGCAGAAAAATTAGGACACCGCGATCTGCTGGGATCTATCATGACACTCGGTATAGACCGCGCAAAGATTGGTGATATCCTTATGGGTGATGGCTGTTATTATATTTTATGTGAGGAGAATGTTGCCCCATATTTTATGGAACAGCTCACAAAGGTTCGCCACACACTTGTTCATTTAAGTATTGCAGATGCAGACGAAATCAATTTTCATCAGGAATTAATTGATAAAGACGGCATTATCACCTCAAACAGACTTGACGCCGTCATTGCCTGTGTATACCGTTTATCCAGAAGCCAGTCCCAGGAATTGATTCACGCAGAACGTGTATTTGCAAATGGAAAAATCATTCAGACACCGACCTATATCTGCAAACCTGATGATATTATTTCTGTGCGTGGTCACGGACGGTTCCATTTTATTTCCATCTCAGGAGAAACTAATAAGGGTCGTCTGAAAATCAAATATCAGCTATACCAAAGTTAATAAAACTCATAAACAAACGTATAGGAATGGGAATTACTGTGATGTGCTCATTAGATATGGGCAGAAATGGAGATTATTATGTCAAAAAGCATACCGGTTACAGATGGAACAAATGTGATTTATACCATCGAATTAACAAATGATTTTAAGGATCTTTGTAAAGAACTGTCCCGGCTTGGAATAGATTCTGACCGAAAACTTTGTATTGTCACTGATTCTAACGTAGCTCCTCTATATGCAGAAGAAGTAAAAAAACAGCTGTCTACGTCATTTTCAAATATATTTGTACATATTTTTCCTGCTGGTGAGGCAAGCAAAAACACAGATACAGTCGGTACATTATATCAATTTCTGATAGAAAATCACTTTGACAGAAAAGATATTCTGTTAGCACTTGGTGGTGGTGTAGTCGGTGATCTGACCGGTTTTACAGCAGCAACTTACTTACGTGGAATAGATTTTATCCAGATTCCAACCACATTGCTTTCGCAGGTGGATAGCAGTATTGGCGGTAAAACAGGTGTTGATTTTATGCAGTATAAAAATATGGTTGGAGCATTTTATCAGCCTAAACTGGTCTATATGAACCTTTCCGTACTGCATTCTCTTCCAAAGAAACAGATTGTTTCCGGAATGGGAGAGATTATCAAACACGGATTGATCAAAGATGCTGCCTATTTTGAATGGCTTATCGCACATGAAAAGGATATCTGGGCATTAGATCCGCAAATTTTAGAAGAAATGATCTATGTAAGTTGTAATATTAAACGTGATGTAGTCGAACGTGATCCAAAAGAACAGGGAGAGCGTGCACTTCTTAATTTTGGACACACGATTGGGCATGCCATTGAAAAACTTTCTGATTTTACACTTTATCACGGAGAATGTGTAGGACTTGGTATTGTTGCGGCATCCTATTTATCCATGCAGCTTGGTCATATCTCTGCAGAAGACTTTGCCCGGATTAAAAATGCGTTATCACTCTTTGAACTGCCGTTGCAGATTGATGGATTTGATGCCAGAGAAGTCCTTTTGGCAACAAAATCTGATAAAAAAATGGTTGGAAACCAGGTTAAATTTATTCTGTTAAAAGAAATTGGAAACGCTTATATTTATCGGGAACTAAGCGATGAACAGATTCTTGACGGTATCCGTTATGTCTGTCATGAATGAAAAGTCTAATCCCCCAGCTATGCTGGGGAGAATGGAATAGCT
>NZ_QSCK01000022.1:0-345 GCF_003463035.1 Roseburia sp. OF03-24
GACACAAAACACTAAAAATTTACGCCCCCAAGGTTGTAAAATGAGTTTTCCAGCGAAGGGTGGTTCACAACTTAGTAGCTGGCAAATCGCATCAAGCCGGGATTCGTTTTGTGACTTTGGGAGAAAATTAGGCAATCTTAGTCTGCCTGTTCGTAACACAGTGTTGTGCTGCCACGGACGGCAGCACAAGTCTTAATGCCCTCGGACGGGGCGTTTAAGACGCACACGTCACTCCGAGAAACATTAAATCAGGCTGACTTAGACTTGCCTTATTTTCGTACAACGGAACAAAACAGTCCCGGCTTGATGCAATTTGCCAATCGTAACCCCCCAGAACCACCCTAC
>NZ_QSCK01000022.1:355-74377 GCF_003463035.1 Roseburia sp. OF03-24
CCCCCAGAACCACCCTACACGAGGAAACTCATGTCACCCGCAAACCAATATTTATCAGATAACGCGTTCTATAAAGCAAAAAAGGAACCACAAAACCATTCTAAGTTTTGCGGTTCCCAATTAGGAAGAATTTGTAATTTAAATATTGTGAATTAACTGCTGCTCTGCAAGCCACATAATCGCTTACAAGATTTTACAAGACGCATGGCATTTTACGAGATGCATGGCATCTTACGAGATGCATGGCATTTTACAGATGCATGGCATCTTACAGATGCCAGATATCCTCATTGTACTGTGCAATGGTACGGTCTGATGAGAAGAATCCTGCCTTACTGATGTTGACAAGCATTTTCTTAGCCCATGTCATGCGGTCTTCGTAATCTGCGTAGATACGCTCTTTGGTTGCAACGTACTCCTCGAAATCCGGAAGAGTCATGAACCAGTCTTTATTTAACAGCTCATTGTAGAGACGCTCTAAGTTTTCTGCACATCCGACTGCTTTCATCTGGTCACTTACGATGAAATCGATCGCACGTTTGATGTTCGCATCATTCTCATAGTAGCTTCTTGAAACGTAATCTGCTTTCTCGTAGTGTCTGATAACTTCCTCAGATGATTCACCGAAGATATAAATATTGTCATCACCAACGAACTGATGCATTTCAACGTTTGCTCCATCCATGGTTCCGATCGCAACAGCACCGTTTAACATGAATTTCATGTTGGATGTTCCACTTGCCTCTTTGGAAGCTAAAGAGATCTGCTCATGGATATCTGCTGCTGGGATCAGTTTCTCAGCTAATGTTACGTTGTAGTTTTCTACCATCACTACTTTTAAGTATGGTGCGACTTCCGGATCATTTGCGATCAGTTCCTGTAAGCAGAGGATCAGATGGATGATGTCCTTTGCAATGATATATGCCGGAGCTGCTTTTGCACCGAAAATAACAGTGATCGGACGAGCCGGTTTCTTTCCTGCTTTGATCTCGAAATATTTGTGGATCACATAAAGAGCATTCATCTGCTGTCTCTTGTACTCATGTAATCTCTTGATCTGGATATCGTAGATAGAGTTATCATCTAATTCGATCCCCTGTGTTTTTGCAAGATAATTCTTTAACTCTGTCTTTCTTGTACCTTTTACTGCAAGAAGTTTCTTTAATACTTCTTCGTCATTTACATATGCGCCGAGTTTCTCTAACTCTTCTGCGTTTTTCTTAAATCCAGGTCCGATTAAGGATGTGATAAATTCGGTCATCTCCGGATCGCAGTGTAATAACCAGCGGCGGAATGTGATACCGTTTGTCTTATTATTGAACTTCTCCGGATAAATCTTGTAGAAGTTATTTAACTCTGTATTCTTTAAGATCTCTGTGTGCAGGTAAGCAACACCGTTGACGCTGTATCCGTAATGAATATCCATATGTGCCATATGAACACGTTTCTCATCATCAATGATTGCTACGGATTTGTCATCATATTTCTTTGTCACACGGCTGTTTAACTCATAAATGATCGGCAGTAACTGCGGAACCGCTTTCTCTAAGAAATGGATCGGCCATTTTTCAAGTGCTTCTGCTAAAATGGTGTGGTTTGTGTAAGCACATGTCTTAGATACGATATCGATCGCTTCATCCATTAAGATTCCACGCTCCATCAACAGACGGATCATCTCAGGAATTACCATACTTGGGTGTGTATCGTTGATCTGGATCACTGCATACTCATTTAATTTGTGAAGATCTCCGCCTCTTGCAAGTGTCTCATCAATGATCAGGCGCGCTGCGTTGCTGACCATGAAGTACTGCTGGTATACACGAAGGATTCTTCCCTTATCATCGGAATCATCCGGATATAAGAATAATGTTAAATTCTTTGCAATATCCTCTTTGTCAAAATCGATGCCGTCTCCAACCAAACTCTCATCCACTGTCTCAACATCGAACAGATGAAGTTTTGTGGTACGGTTCTCATAACCGATCACATCGATATCATATAATCTGGACTGTAACGTAAAACCGCCAAACTGAATCGGGTAAGTAACGTCTGTTTTTGTCAGCCAACTTTCTTTTTCAATCCATGGGTTTGGTGTTTCATTCTGCAGATTGTTTTTGAATACCTGTTTGAACAATCCGTAATGGTAATTTAAACCAACACCGTCACCGTTTAATCCAAGGCTTGCGATAGAATCAAGGAAACATGCTGCAAGACGTCCGAGTCCACCGTTTCCTAATGACGGCTCCGGCTCAACCTCTTCGATCTCAGCAAGGCTCTTGCCGTTATCTGCTAAAAGTTTTTTCACATCCTCGTAAATACCAAGGTTGATCAGGTTGTTGGATAATAATTTACCGATCAGGAACTCAGCGGAAATGTAATATAATTTACGTTTTCCCTGATTGCTTTCTTTTTCCTTAGCCATTCCTTTTGTCATCTCAAGCAGTGCATAGTAAAGTTCCTCATTTGTGCACTGTGAAATTTCTTTGCCACATCTGTTTGATACGATTTCCTGTAATTTCATTTTTTCCTCCATTCCAGCGCCCCTGCGCTGTTTTCATTATGTTCCCCAATTTTAATGTTTATGCTTGTTCCTGTTGTCCTGATTTCGCTTTTTTTCGCAAAATCATTGTTTATGATGTTATTATAGTTTCCATACTCACTTTTTTCTTGTAATATTGACTCAAAAAGTGGTACAATCCTATCATCATGAATATTTTAGAATATGAAAACTACCAGGAAAAAATTTCACATGGCGATCCTTTATTTCCTTATATCACATATCTCTGCTCAATTCCGTTAGATTTCGGGTATGTGCCGATGCACTGGCACGATGAGATGGAAATTATCTATATAAAAAAAGGAAAAGGCTCGATCACGGTCGATTTCGCCCAGCACATGGTAACTGCAGGAGACATTGCCCTGATTCTTCCGGGACAGCTTCACTCGATCGGGCAGTTTGAGTCTGAATCCATGGAGTACGAAAATATCATTTTTCACCCAAACATGCTGATCTCCAAGAAAACGGATACCTGTAATACGGATTTTTTAGTTCCGCTGATCTCCGGCAATGTCTCCCTGCCGCTTTTGTATACACCGGACAGTCCGCATTATGGGGAGATTTCTGCCTGTATCGATGCAAATGATGAGATATGCAAAACTTATCCGTCCGGTTATCAGCTTTTTATCAAAGGGCAGCTTTTTCTGCTGTTTTATACTTTGTTTCATAAGTGCAGCACAAAAGAACTTTCCGGCAAAGACCGCAGCAAGTCTTTAGAAAAAATGAAGCTGATCCTAAAATATGTAGAAAACAATTATATGGAAAAGATCACGATCGAAGATATCGCAAACGAAGTGGACTTAAGCCAGTCCCATTTTATGAAATATTTTAAAAATACCATGGGAACCTCTTTCGTCGATTATCTCAACGAATACAGGCTCACCATGGCATCAAGACTTTTGATCTCCTCCGACTCTTCAATCCTTGCGATCGCATCGGAAGTCGGTTTTGAAAATCTTTCTTATTTTAACCGTATTTTTAAGAAACGCTTCGGACAGACCCCCCGCGAATACCGCAGGCGGCAGTCGCCGGATACGGTTCATCCATAAGCCTGACATCCACTGTCAGGCTTTGCGCCTAAGATCCTGTCATGTCCGATCACGCAGTAAGATGAGCAGCAGCCACCGCCGGCCCAATCAGATTCTCATAGAATTCTTCTGCCGGCTGTGGTCTGCCGAATAAGAATCCCTGGATATAATCCGGATCTAACTCTGATATCTTTTTAAACTCACTCTCTGTCTCAATTCCCTCAACACAGAGCGTCAGCCCAAGTTTGTGCGTCATCGTGATGATCTGTGTCATCAGATCGTGTTCGTACTGGTTATTTAATGCTTTTAATGTAAAGGAACGGTCGATTTTGATATAATTCGGTCTTAGATCACCAAGACAGTGAAGATTGGAATATCCTGTTCCAAAATCATCTAAAATTACAAGTACACCGTTTTTCTTTAATCCATCCCACAGTTTTTTGAAATGTGTATTAGAATCCAGATAACCACTTTCTGTCAGCTCAATTCCTACTGCGGACGGTTCAAGTCCGTAAAGACGCAGTGCTGTCAGTATCTCTGTCAGAACACGGCTTTTCATGACCTGCACATAGGACAGATTGATATTAATCCTGAAATCAGGAATATATTTCTGCCATCTGCTGCAGGTTGAGATTGCCTGATGAAGCATCCATTTTCCTGCCGGAATGATCAGACCGGTTTCCTCCAGCAGCGGAATAAATTCTACCGGAGAGATACGCTCCCAGCGGACTGTATCTTTTGCCCCGTTTTCATCTTCCTTTACACATACCACTTCTTTTTCAGACTCTCCCGCCTGAATTTTTTCCGGCATGGAAAAACGCATCAGTGCCTCTGCACCGACCAGCCGGCGTGTCTTTGTGTCCACGATTGGCTGATAATAAGTCGCAAATCCCTCAAATCCATGATTTACTGCATGATGAAGCTGGCGTGTGATCTGTTTCTTCCGTAGAAAACTGTCATAATCTTCCTTCATAAATATATAACAGCGGTTCTTTCCCAGATCTTTGGCAGTGTTAAGAGCATACTCGGACAATTTCATGATATTTTTGTATGTTCCGGATGTCTTTGCTGTATCGACAGCCCCCGCAGATATGGTAAATACAGATTTATATCCATTTTCCTCAATAAATACGTCAAGACTCTTCCGGATTGCTTTATAGAGTTCCGTTGCTGCTTCCATATCACCACCGGAAAAATCAACAACCATGAACTCATCTGCTAATACACGGTACAGCTTCTGCCCCGGTTTGATGTTAGCGCTGATACAATCTGCCGTACTTTTTAAGATATAATCGCCATACTCCATTCCGAAGTCACCATTGATATCCCGAAAATCATCAATGCCAATACGAAGGAAAAATCCATCCGGCAGTCCGTCCCCAAACTGCTCCACATAAGCCGAAAGGCTCGATTCACCAAGCAGTCCGCTGACATTGTCTGCCTTTTGTTTCTGACCGATCTCATTGATACATCCAACCAGAAAATGTGGTCTTCCGTCAGCGTCATTTAACACACGCCCCCTGCAGTTGATCCAGACCGGATGCCCCTCACGGTCTAACCACCGGTAATGCATATTATGAAAAACAATCTCCCCATTCATAATACGGTTAAACTCTTCATCCAGACGCGGCTGATCTTCTGTGTACACAAATGTATGATGCTCTTTTGCTGCATTGTCAAAAGTTTCTCCCGGTAAAAGGAAACGATCTGTCGCATGTTTTGAGATCTTATAAAAATCTTTCTGCAGATCAAACACATACAGATAATCGTCCATACACGGATTAAACAATTCCACGATATATTCCATCTGTTCTCTTGAAAAACTATTCATCATCGTGTCCATCTTCTACTCCATTTCTGCAAATCCAAAAAATTTTCATTTACAGTTCGTTGTTTTTATTTTTCCAAAAATATATGGTAATATTCGTTTACTATCGCTAATACGGAAGCAGATAATATCCAAGTACACCGCTTACAATCCCCACTGCTGCGCCTGCTGCGACATCGAGTACCGTATGAACGCCCCCGATCACCCGGATCACTGCGATCAGGATCCCTGTCACTGCAAGTATACAACCTGCCACCGGATTCTTTACAAATACCGTAACAGCAATCACAAATACAGAAAACACATGACGGCTCGGAAACGATTTTCCACTGGTATCCTTGTCTAACACCGGCGGAATGCCGTATTTTTCATAAGGTCGCGGTTCATTGATAATCTTACGTGACACCGACACTACCACAAATGAAACCGCCGGTACCAGTACCGCCTGCAGCAGGAAAGTATCTCCTAAAAAAAACAAATACAGCAGATAAAGCGGATAACTGAAAAAAACGATCCCTGTAAAAATCCTGTTTGCCCAGACGATCCGGCAGATTTTTTTTTTATCCTGTAAAAAGTACCCCATCATCTTCCGGTAAGTCTGCTGCGTCATGATGAGACCTCACTTCCCACAACCGATAAAAATGCACCGATAAAAATACAGAAATCTGAGATATTAAATATGATCCCACGCAGCCACTTCGGTCCAAAATTAAACTTCACATAATCAACCACATACCCTCTGGTATAACGGTCCAGCAGATTATTTAGCCCTCCACCGACAAGTAAAGATGCACCTGTCTTGCTCAGACGGTGCCCCGGCATACGAAGCAGGAAATAATATAAAACTCCGACAAAAAACATGATCACCGTATGCAGCGTGCGCATTACACGAGGCTTTTTTGCCAAGAAATTAAGTGCAGCCCCGCGGTTATAATATTTTTCAATCAGAATCTTATTCCGCCGCCTCGGATGCACCACATATCTGGCATATTTTTTATCCATATGGTGCTTGATCCACAAATCAGAACCAAATACAATCCCTGCTAGTAATATATATGGCATGCAAATCTCCATTTCTAAACAATCTGTTGTGTCTGTTGTATTTCTTCCTATTATAATGCTTTTGTTTCAAAAAGGAAAGTACATAACCATATTTTATTTATCACTTTCCAAGTGCCTTTTCCAACTCTTCGATCACGATCTTAAGTGCCTTGATCCTTGCATACCGCTTGTCTACCGACTCTAAAATATGCCACGGCGCATACGTGGTACTTGTTTTCTGGATCATTTCATTGACCGCATCTTCATACTGATCCCATTTTTCACGGTTGCGCCAGTCCTCATCTGTGATTTTCCACTGCTTCTGCGGTGTATTCTGCCGCTCATTGAAACGTTCCAACTGCGTATCCTTATCGATCTGCACCCAGAACTTGATAATGACAGCGCCCCAGTCGTGCAGCTCTTTTTCAAACTCATTGATCTCGTTGTAAGCACGTTTCCAGTCATTTTCACTGCAGAATCCCTCAAGGCGTTCTACCATGACTCTGCCATACCAGGTACGGTCAAAGATCGCAATATGCCCTGTCTTTGGCAGCCTTGTCCAGAAACGCCAGAGATAATGTCTCGCTTTCTCGTGCGGCTCCGGACTTGCGATCGGATGTACTTCATAGCCTCTTGGGTCCAATGCGCCTGTGATCCGTTTAATATTGCCACCCTTTCCTGCCGCATCCCATCCCTCGTATGCAATGATAACCGGAACCTTTTTACGGTACAGACGGTTATGAAGTTCTCCTAATCTGTGCTGTAATTGTTTCAGCTCTTTTTTGTACGCATCTTCTTCCATCGTCTTATCCAGTGGAATCTCAGATAATAACGGCATTTTTTTCATGGAAAATACATTCTGTAAGATCGGTACTGCCATCGCATTATTGGCAAGTGCCACATCAATTCCCTCTGTCAGAATCTCAAGTGCCTGCAGCTCTGTCCATTTTTTTGATTCTGCATCAATGATATACCATGGTGCCGACGGCAGATTCGTTTCCTTTAAATAGGAATCAAATGCATCTGAGCATTTTTCATAGTGATCATTCTGCCAACGGTCATTTTTACTGACACGCCATCTGGTATCCTTCTCCTTCGACAGATGCTCTATACGTTTTTCCTGCTCAGATTTGGAAATCTGCAAAAATAATTTCACAACAAGATAACCGTTGTCTGTCAGCTGACGTTCGAACCGCTTGACACTCTCAATACGGTGCGCATATGCCTCATCGCTGATCTTTTCGTGCAGTCTTTCTTTCATGATCTCGTCCATCCAGCCGGAATCTAAGAAACTGAACTTGCCGTTTTCCGGAATCTTCACAAAATGACGGTACAAAAACGGCTTTCTTTTTTCCTCCTCCGTCGGTGCTGACATTGATTCTACCTTAAAAAATCGTGGATCGATATTTTTGATGATCTGACCGATCAGAGAACCTTTGCCTGCGGTTCCCCAGCCTTCGACCAGCACAAGTACCGGCAGTCCGTGTTCTTTTACCTTAAGCTGCTGCTCCTGTAATTTCATCCGTGCATCCTTAAGCCGCCCCTCTAATTTCTCATCCGACGGACGCTCTGGTTTTTCCCATTGTTTTAACATGCAAAACCCTCCATTCTTTCATGTTTTATTTTCACGTTCATCCAGTTCTTCTTTCTTTAGTTTTTCACATTCATTCTGAAATATCAAGCATTTTCATATTTTTTCAAAAAATATGTTTTCTGTTTATTAATTGTAAAAAAATGTGTCTTTTTTCACAGATTTATAGTATAGTAAAGATAGATAAATATTAAAGTTTTGTATGGTTTTTCCAACAGGAATCCATGCTATAAGGAGAACGCCTATGCTGGTTACATTAATACCCCTATTTGATGAAAACATAAAAGTCAGCGCATATTCTCTATATACGCAGAAAGCGAATTTCCTGCTTCACCCAAATCTTTTAGGAAGCGGAAGCAATGACGGTGCCGCCCAGATTGAAGGGTTCGAACTGATCTTAAATATGGGGCTTGAAACACTTTCCCCTGCAAAAGAGATTTTTGTTCCGGTCAATGAAATATCGATCTTTTCCGATATTCCTGCACAATGCGGTCTGCCACACGAATTTTTCGTATTACTGCTAAAAGGAAATATTCCATGTACACCAATGTATATTGACCGTGTAAAAGCGCTCAAAGAGATGGGATACCGTTTTGCCATCCGTAAACTTCCTGTATCAAGCTATGAGGCTTATCATGATCTGCTCACACTGATGGATTATGTCATGTTAGACTGTGAACAGATCGATATCAGTAAAGCCCGTATTTACTTTAATCAGGTTTATCCGGATATCAGACTCTGTGCTTCAAACATAACAGATACAGAGACCTTCGATGCGATCCGTCAGGATAAGAGCTGCTGCCTTTATGAGGGAAGTTTTTACAGACTGCCTGTCACAAAAGGAACACACAAGGTAGCTCCATTAAAGATCAATTACATTGAACTTATGAATCTGGTCAATACAGAAGACTTTGACCTGACAAAAGCAGCAGACATTATCGCTCATGACACTGCGCTTGTCATCTCACTTCTTCGTATGGTCAATCATATGGCTGTCAACTCGGAGATTACTTCTATCCGGCACGCGGCTGCCATGCTCGGACAGAAAGAGTTGAAACGCTGGATCAACACAGCCGTTGTCAATCAGTTGTGCTCTGACAAGCCAAACGAGATCACGCGTTTATCCCTGTTACGTGCAAAATTTGCCGAAAATCTCGCTCCTGCATTTGAACTTGGCGGAAAGGCTTCCGAACTGTTCTTAACCGGACTCTTCTCCGTGCTTGATATTATCCTCGACAAACCAATGGAGGAAGCACTATCCCTTGTCAAGGTTTCGCATGACATTGAAGATGCACTCATCCGGCAAAGCGGCATTTTTGCAGAACCGTTATATTTTATCAAACAGTACGAGGCTGGCAACTGGTCTGAAGTTTCAAGACTTATGATCTTAGAAAATCTCGATACACAGACCGTATATGATGCCTATATTGATGCCCTGAAATGGTACCGCGAGCTGTTTTCCGATACCTACCGGAGCTGATGCGCCAGGCATTTCGCTTCTTATAAAAATATGGGTGCAAAATCTGGTTCATAACTTAAAGACTGTCAAATTGCACAATCATAAATTCAAAATCCAGATTTTGGCACCCATGTTTTTTATTTTTCATTCTTTATCCGGTTTTTCTTTACAACTTTCTGTCTTGTGAATTCTTCCCTCTCTTTTTCTTCCAGATACTCCTGTATTTCACGCGACAATTTTTCATATTTCGGAATCGTAATATTCGATAGCGCATTTGCACGCTTCTGTGTTTTTTTTATATTATATGCAAGACGGTAGGCAGAATTTTCAACCTCTGCAAGGCGGATGGTAAGCTCTTTTACCTTTTCAAACTGCTGACATGCCTCATCTAACGACATTCTTGTATGATAAAAAGAATACGCAGGGGTCTGCTTGTTTTTTTCATACTCTACCTTTGGAATCTCCGTACCCATGACACTGCGGCGCTTGATACGGATGGAATTTTCCACCGGAACTGCCTTTGCGATCTGTTCTACCTGATGGATTCCCATCTGGATATTGGCTTTCTGCAATGCCTGATAGGCATTGGAAAATGTCTCATCGATCTGACTCTGGATATCCGACGCTTCCGTAATTAATTCCATCAATTCCCGGATCAAGATATTTCTTTTTTTATCCATCAGATCGAATCCCTGTCTGGATAATGCAAGCGCATTTTTTGCCAGTATGAGGTTTCCTTTCGTCGGAAACGTATTCGGATCCATGCGTCATCCCTCCCTGTAAAAAAATTTGCGGTGAACAGAATTATTCTTCCCTGTCCCAGTACTTTTCAAGGATCTTTGTATCAATACGGTCTAACTCTCCGCGTGGCAGAATATGAAGCAGTCTCCATCCGATATCAAGTGTCTCTGCCATTGAACGGTTCTCATCTTTTCCCTGCCCGATAAATTCTTTTTCGAAAGCTGTACCAAACTTTAAATACTGTTTATCGGTATCGGAAAGTTCATCCTCACCGATAACACTTGCAAGATCTCTCGCCTCGCCGACACGGGCATAGGATGAAAAGAGCTGATTGGCAAGATCCTGATGATCCTCTCTCGTGTATTTTTCACCAATGCCGTCTTTCATCAGACGCGACAAAGACGGCAGCACATTGATCGGCGGATAAATATTTTTCTGGTGAAGTGATCTTTCAAGTACGATCTGACCCTCGGTGATATAACCGGTAAGATCCGGGATCGGATGCGTGATATCATCATTTGGCATTGTCAGAATCGGGATCTGTGTCACAGAACCGGCCGATCCTTTTACGATTCCGGCTCTCTCATATAGAGCTGCAAATTCACTGTAGAGATAACCAGGATATCCTTTCCGGCTTGGGATCTCACCTTTCTGTGCCGATACCTCACGCATTGCCTCCGCAAACGATGTCATATCCGTCAGTATTACAAGAATATGCATATTTTTTTCAAACGCAAGATATTCAGCAGCAGTCAGAGCCACCTTCGGCGTGATCAGACGCTCTGCGACCGGATCATTGGAAAGATTTAAAAACATTGCAACATGATCACTTACACCACATTCTGCAAAACGCCGTTTAAAATATTCCGCCACGTCATATTTTACGCCCATTGCCGCAAACACGACTGCAAACGGCTCATCCTCATTTTCCCCGTCTCCTAAACTTGCCTGCTCTACGATCTGGGCTGCAAGCTCGTCATGCGGCAGACCGTTACCTGAAAAGATAGGAAGCTTCTGTCCACGGATCAGTGTTGTAAGACCATCGATCGCAGAGATACCGGTTCTGATATAGTTTCTTGGATATTCCCTGCTGCACGGGTTCATCGGCTGACCGTTCACGTCGCGTACAACCTCGGCACGTACTGCCCCAAGCCCATCAACCGGCTGTCCTAAGCCGTTAAACGTCCTTCCTAAGATCTCCTCTGATAATCCCACACAAAGTGGTCTGCCGGTTAACCTTGCATGCGTATTTAAAAGAGACATTTCCTCCGTGCTCTCAAATACCTGAACGACTGCATAATCATCATTGATCTCTACAATGCGCCCTAATTTTTTCTGTTTTCCATCCACGACCAATTCCACGATCTCATCATAGAAAGCACCTTTTACGCCTTCCACAGCAACTAACGGTCCATTGATCTCACTTAATCCCAGATACTCAATCGCCATACTAATCTCCATTCCTGCACTGCCCTCAGCGCATCTTAAGTTCGTGCGCAAACACAATTTATGCGTAGTCAGCCGCCTTTTATGCGTTTTCTGCCATCAGATGCTGATAAAATTCTTCAATTCTGTCATCATACAGATTCAGCTGTTCTAACTTGTCATTTGCCACATCATATTTAATGGATATGATCTTCTCAAATATATCACTTTCGCGCAGAAGCGCCATCGGCATATTCCGGTCGATCAAGGCTTTGCACCGGTCATACAGATGAAGGATGATCTCCATCATGCGAAGCTGTTTTTCCATCGGCACATAGGTATCTTCCTTATGGAATGCGTTCTGCTGCAGGAATCCAAGCCGGATCACACGTGCGATCTCAAGCACCAGCTTCTGGTCATCCGGGAGCACATCACTTCCGATCAGCTTTACGATCTCATTCAGACGATTTTCCATGGTAAGCAGATTTAAGATCTCATTCCGGCACTGTACAAATGTCGGTCCGACATTCGTCTCATACCATGCTGTCAGATCCGGAATATATTCGGAATAACTGGTCAGCCAGTTGATCGCAGGATAATGTCTCGCATAGGCAAGTGATTTATCAAGCGCAAGGAAACAGCGGACAAACCGCTTGGTATTCTGTGTGACCGGTTCCGAAAAATCGCCTCCCTGTGGGGAGACTGCTCCAATGATCGTCACACTTCCATCCGAACCATTTAGATTTTTCACATATCCGGCACGCTCGTAAAATGCAGAAAGCCTTGATGCTAAATATGCCGGGAAACCTTCCTCTGCCGGCATCTCCTCAAGTCTGCCCGAAAGCTCACGCAGTGCCTCTGCCCAGCGCGATGTGGAATCTGCCATGATCGCCACATGATATCCCATATCACGATAATATTCTGCCAGTGTAATGCCGGTATAAATACTTGCCTCACGTGCTGCTACCGGCATGTTGGAAGTATTTGCGATCAGTGTGGTACGATCCATCAGAAGGTTGCCGGTCTTTGGATCGTTTAACTCACCAAATTCCTCTAAAACGTTGGTCATCTCGTTTCCACGTTCCCCGCAGCCGATATAAATGATAATATCTGCATCACACCATTTTGCAAGCTGATGCTGTGTCATGGTCTTTCCTGTTCCAAATCCTCCCGGCAATGCCGCCGTACCGCCCTTTGCAATAGGAAAAAGTGTATCTAAGATACGCTGTCCCGTCACAAGCGGTCTGTCTGCCGGATACCTGTCTGATACCGGGCGCGGTTTACGGATCGGCCACTCCTGTGTCATGGTAAGTTCTCTTGTACTGCCATCCTCCGTCTGTATCGTAACGATCCCGTCACAGATTGTATATTTTCCATCCGGTTTTACAGTTGTTACCGTCCCAGATACTCCGGGCGGAAGCATCACACGATGTACGATCGACTTTGTCTCCGGTACCTCTGCAATAACAGAACCTTCTTTTACCTGATCACCAGCCTGTACCGTGATGTGCGTCTCCCAGAGTTTCTCTCTGTCCAACGCATCCGCCTGCGCACCTGTCGGGATAAATGCCCCGCTTTTTTCTGCAATCTTCTGCAGTGGACGTTCAATACCGTCAAAGATATTATTTAAGATTCCAGGAGCTAATTTTACACTGATGGCACTGCCGGCACCGATAACTTTTTCCCCCGGCTTTAACCCGGAAGTCTCCTCATACACCTGAATCGTCGTTTTCTCTTTCGTCAGCCGGATCACTTCCCCGACTAAATGTTTCTCTCCGACATATACCATCTCATTCATTTTATAACCGAGATTTCCCTGTATCGTGATAACCGGTCCGTTAATCCCATATATCTTTCCTGTTATACCCATGTCTGATCCTCTCACTACTATCCGTTTTCAGGCAGCCTATTGCTGCAAAATATTCCTGCAAATCAGTCTCTGCCCTAAGACAACTCATATCATATCCAGCAGGTTTCCTGTGCGCGTCTCATTCTCTCCGCAAACGATTCATCGATCAGAACGTTCTTTGACGGAATGACAGCCCGTATGCCACCGGAAAATTCATCCTCGGCAATCTCTACCTTACACCCACTCTTTTCCTGCAGCACTGTCTGCCTTTCCCGATCCGAGGGACTGATAAAAATTATCATTTCCTCACCCTGTGCAAATTCTTCTGCCTTCTTAATCTGGGCAAGTAAAAATGTCTCATATCCGTCTGTCTGCCGGTATGATGCGAGCTTCTTTATTACTATTTCAAATAATTCTCTGGTTTTCTGCTCTCTTCGCGCCTGATAATCTTTTTTCCAGGTCATCATCTGCTCCGCAGCCTGACGGTTTACTTCTTTTTTCTGTTTTTCTAAGAAAATACGTCTTGAGCTTTCAAGTGCAGCACGGCATGACTGTTCATGTTCTTCCATCGCCGACTGATAAATATTTTTCTGCTCGCCTAATATCGCCGCACTCTGACTGTTTGCAGCACCGATCGCCGCACCATAAAAAACTTCCAGTTTTTCATTGATCTCCATGCATCCATCCCCCGTTTACAGCTTCAGTCCGATCGCCTGACTAACATAATCCGTAATAAAATTCTTGCTTCTGCCACTTCCGTGCCGGTCCGGGATCTCCACAAACAAAGGCGTTCTCCGGTTTAATTTCAGATCACTCACCAGCTCCGGAAAATCCCTGCCTAACTTTTCTGTCAGCAATACAATGCCTATATCTGCCTGTCCCGTCACAAAGGTAAGTGCCTCTTCTAATTCTTCTCTCTCATGTACGACCACTCCCTCAACACCGGAAAGCCGCATCCCCGTATATGTGTCTATATTGTCGCTGATCAAATACATCCTCATGGAAATCCGCCATCCTTTCCGTCTCTTTTATCCCAGAATGGAAAATGAGATCAAAAGACCATACAGCGCAATAGATTCTGCCAGTGCAACGAAAATGAGTGCTTTACCCATAATACCGGAATCCTCGCTCAATGCTCCGATTGCTGCGGAAGCTGCACTTGCAACTGCAACACCTGCACCGATACAGGAAAGTCCTGTCGACAGTGCTGCTGCCATATATCTCCAGCCCTCCGCTGCAGAAGCTGCCGTATCCGATGCCGCATAAATATGTCCGCTAAAGAGCAGCATGTCTGCCACCACAACCGTTCCAAAAAACAATACCAGATTTACCGCAAGGGACGCTTTAAAACTTTTCTCTTTCTTTTGTCCAAGATAGTATCCCAAAAAAGGGATCACCATACTGAAAATTAAAATTGCCACCAGTGTTATTTTTGCTGCCATATCTTTTCTCCTCCTATTTTCGTTTTCCGGAAAAAGCCACAAATGGTTTTCCTGTTCCCTGATAAAATCTGCTGAACATCTCATAATATTCAAGTCTTAATACCTGAATCCCTACGACAAGTCCTTCCAGTCCTGTCACGACAATATTTCCAAGTACCACAACGATCCAGTTTGGCGAACCGCTCTCATATCCGGCAAGTGTCAGTACTACGCCCATCATTCCCGCATGGCTTAACGCAAATGCGCCAACACGGACAAAGGATATACTGTTTGTTGCATAACTTAATACCACGTCAAACAATTCCACAAGAGATTCGACAAAAAACATTGCCTTGCTCTCTCCTTCCGGAAACAACTTCTTCTTTCGCTCGATCAGATTCGTAAGCGGTTCCTTCAAAAGAATTGCAATGAGCGGCACCCCGATCAGGACACCAAGAATACCAGTCGCCGGAACCGGTCTGCCCATCACGTACAATACAATACAAAGGACTACACAGCCATAACATATCATTCCTGCAATTCCGCTCGGACTGAATAAAATGCGCCCCAGATCCTTTGCACGCACTGCATTGATGATATTTAAAACCATCGCAACCAGGATCAAAAACATTCCAAAGCCGATCGCCAACATAAGCGTTGTCATGATATTATCCATCGGACGCATCCACACAGGTTTTAGTATTCCCTCAAATCCAAACACGCTGCCATACATAAATCCAAATACGGTAGACCAGATGCCTGCTAACGAAAGGATTGCTCCAAGATTCATATGTTTTATCTTATAAAAAACAAACCCTCCGATCAAAAGACATAGTCCCTGCCCGACATCCCCGAACATAATACCGAACATCAGCGTATAAGTAAGGGCAATAAATATCGTCGGATCCATTTCCTGATATGCCGGGAGTCCGTACATTTCCACAAACATTTCAAACGGCTTAAACAATGCCGGATTCTTTAATTTTGTCGGTGGACTGACGGACATATGATCTTCCACATCCTCCTCCATCACATGGATCTTTGGATCTTCCACTGTCTCTTTTTCTAATTTCACGGCATCTTCCGCACTCATCCAGCCATATAAAATATAATATTCTGTCTGTTCTCCCGGTTTTCTTCCCGGTGTTGTACAGACCGCAAATTTACGCACATCAAAATTATTACAGTAATGTTCTAATGCAGCACATGCACCTGCAATTTTCCCGGCATGTTTTTCTAACGTATCATGAAGCTGTTTTTTCAGCTTCTGCTCTTCCTCATCATATGCCTGTTTTTTCTGCAATGCCTCCTGATAAGCACTTTCCGGCGTTCCATCAAAAGAATCCGGTATATAGATACGCTCAAAATGAAATGACAGGCACACTGCATCTACTTCTTTTGCGTAGACTCTCGGCACAAAATAGCCGCCCCACACATATGCCTCATCGCTGTCACATTCATAAAACAGTACATGATCAGTATCATGGATATAACGTTCGAGTTTCTGATAATGTTCTCTTGCGATCCTTCCAAAACGGAATGCGATAAACTGAAATTCCAGAATTTTTTTAAATTCATAATCAAGTCTTCGAAATGGTGAAATCTGATCCATCAGACTCTGATTCTCCATGCGTTCCTTCCGCACTTCTTCCTGACGTTTTACGATCTCGTCGGTCAGACGGTACGCGGCTTCCACTACTTTCTCTGCTTCTGCAGGTTCCATTTTTACCGGCACGGCATAATCTGCTGTCCCACCCGGCTCATCTTTGATATGCTCCCACAATGCCTGTGCTTTTGTACAGGCATCCTTGTAGATATTCGTCTCGGCAAACGGTCTCACATGACCGGATATGCCAAATCCGGATGTGGCATTTTCAAAATGTATCTCATATCTGCTCAGATACTGCTCCATTACACGGTCGATATCATTTTTCGGTCCGGTAATATGAAGCAGTTTCATTTTCTCTACCACTTGCACCCCTCCATCCTTTACATTGCAAAAATAAGATTCCGTATCTCATACGGCGGTATGTGGTAACGGATTCCCTCAAGTGCCGTCGTCAGGCGATCGATCTCATGCTCTTTCTCATACAGATAACGTAGAACCGGTGCCACAGACATTGGATGCTTTTTACATATTTTCTCATATGTCCTTATCATGACCCGCTCCCACGTCAGTTCATCCTCCGGCTCAAGCACTGCCTGTTTTCCACGAAAATATGCAGTCTGCCGGACAAATTCCACAAATTGCTCTGCCGATTCTGTTTCTAAAAGTCTGTTTGTCTCCGCAGGCTTTAAACGGTAGCTTACCGGTATCCGGTGTTTTTTCATATCCGCCTCTCCCATCGAATAAAACCGCTTTGCCCGGTACATCCACATCAGATTCTGCCAGTCGATCTCTGTTCCGAAAATCTGTTCTAAGATCTGCCTCGTTTCTTTGTCGGAAACCTTTGCGATCTCTTTCCATATTTTCTTATAGTAATAAATATCAAGTGCAAATGCATAATCCGCGTAGTTTTGTCCTGTTTCCGTCTCTAATTCCCTTAACAGAGCTTCATATTCCGTTCCAGCCACCGCCTGTATCAGCTCCTGCACACTGCATGCCGCCATCACTGCTCTTAAATCAAAATCTGCATGCCGTTCAAAAAAACCCCCGCTTAAGGTAAGCTCACGTCCGTTTCCTTCCATCGCAGACTGCAGACAGTTTTTAATCACATTGACCTGATAGCGTGAAAATACAAACTGCAATGCACTTCTTGGCTGCACACCGGAAAACCGGTATAACTTGCAGTAATCCATATACAGTGAATCCCTTATCACCGCTTCTGCCTGACCACGGTGTGCCACTTCCCCGTGCCGCTCAAATACCGGTGCATATGCAGGCTGTTCCCGCAAAAAAGCAATAAAATCTGTCACAGATTCATATTCCGAAACTACCGCATAATCATCCGCCTCAAGCAGTCTTGCACGCATTGCTTTGGTCTTTGTCACCAGACCGCTGTACTCTAACAATCCTCCTGCCATTATCTTCCCCCATTTCGCCATGCTATCAGCATTGCTATCAGCATTGCTACCTGCATTTTCTCAAGCTATCACCGCGCATAACATCAGGAGCTTATAATACTTTCAAAAATTTTCTCTGCAAGAGTCTCCTTTTTCTGCAGAAATTCCTCTTCCAACTGTCTCATTTTGGCTTCGTAATGTTCTTTCTGCCCCAAAAGTTTTGTCTTAGACTCCGATAAAAGCTGCTGTTTTATCTCTTCTTCCTGTTTTTGTCTCATGGAAGCATATTGCCTGTCCATCTCTCGTTTATCAAATTCTAACTGTTTTAATATCATTTCTTTTTCCGCAGCTGCATCCGTCAGAATAGACTCTGCCTTCTTTTCGATCTCATCAAGCTTCGTAATGATCTCATTCATGAAAAACCCCTGTAACCTTTCTGTTGTCTATTACGTTCTCCAAAAATTACTGATATATTAATTATATTCGTTTCTTAATCTGATAGCAAGGCATTATTTCGGTTGTTTTTTCAGTCAATATAAATGTCAGATGCTTTTTTATAATACAAAAAAGACCAGTCAATGTATCGCTACACCGGCTGATCTTCTTGTATACAATATTTACTTTTTCTCCGCTATGCTTCTGCAGACCTTTGTATTCTGGCTGTAATATCCCTTACCTCAGCCATAATAGCCGCATACATTTCATGCTCTAATCCCACTGGTGACATATGCGGGCACTCCTGTTTCATTCGATATGCCTGTACTAAAAGTCCCCTCTTCATGTCTTCGAGTTCCAAAAGCTGCTCTCTGCTCATAACGCTTCTCCATCTCCTGCTCTTATTCTATACTGCCTTCTCTGATCTGCCGACATACGGCAAATCCTTCGCCATAAGTATAACTATATGCTGTGCACGCACCTATGACATAATAGCATATCTGGTAAATTTTAGAGCATCAACTTGTTCGGCAATTTCACCAAATTTTGGAGATGGATTTTCCCATTTTGCCTATTTACAAACTATCTTTTATTCATTTGTTACAACGCTATCAGCGTTTGCAGAGCCTCTTTTTTAACAATACAATCTCCGTGTTCACGGATATAGGAAATTTGTCCTATCTCCGAAATTCTGCCCGCATCATACTCGACAGCACCGAATGCAAACGCCCTCATTTCGTCTCTTGGGAACTTCGAAAAATCCATAATCAGATAATATGCACCCTCTAACCGGTAAAGACTGCTCTTTGGAAAAATCTCCTCAAAACATGCCCTTCCCATGCGTGATGCTTCATCTAAATCAAAGAACCGGAGTGCACAGACCATCTGTCTGTTGATCATCTGCTGTTTTTTTGATTTTTTTTCTTCTTTTGATGACTTCTTTTGATTTTCTTTTTCCTGCGTATATTCCTGTTCTTTTGTATCTTTCTTCCGGTCTAAGAACGCATCCAGTACTCCCTGGCGCTCCTCTTTGCTTAAGTTCCGGAACTCCTGCATCTTCTCCGGCGTCATCTGACCGACCAGATCAGAGATTGCCTCCATCAGCTGCTGAAAACTCGTATCTGAATCGCCGCCAAATGTGATCGCCATACTGTGATCTGAAAGAAGTTCTGCTTTTACCATCGGTGAAATGTTCTCCAGACTGATGTTCTCGTGTTCTTCCACGATCTTTAAGACAACACGCATAAATTTCTGTGTTGCTTCTCCATTTCCAATGATCTCATCAATATCAAAACCCATATCCCGGATTTCTTCCTCGGTCAGGGCACATCTGATTTTATTTTCTCCTACGCGCTTTATTTCCATGTCGTATTCCCCATTCGTATATCATAAATCTATTACTATTATCCTATTTTTCCAGTTATTTGTAAAGTCTGAATCACTGGAGAATAACAACTCTTTACTGCATCTGCAGTTTTACTTTTACAATACGCACAACCGATTCGTTGATACGTTCCTCCGTGATCGTTCCATCCTTTACCGCCTGAAGAAGTCCGTTATATGCTGTTTCATAATCAGAAGGTGCTAAGATCATATCAACACCTGCATTGACTGCCATGACTGCTGCCTGGTCTGCCGTATAACTGCCTGTGACTGCCCCCATATTCATGGCATCTGTGATCACGATCCCCTGATATCCAAGCTGTTCCCTCAACACATTGCTTACCATCATCTGGGACAGTGATGCCGGCGTATTATCTCCAACTACCTGCGGAACTGAGATATGTCCGACCATAACAAATGACACACCGTTTTCAACCGCTCTCTGGAATGGCACAAGTTCGGTCTGCATCAGTTCTTCTAATGATTTATCAAGTGTCACTGCTCCGTCATGGGAGTCGCCCGAAGTGCCGCCATGTCCCGGAAAATGTTTTACTACGCCAAAAACTCCCTGACTGCTTAATCCTTCAAGTTCTTTTGTGACCATATCTGCCACCACAGATGCATCCGAGCCAAAAGATCTTGTCCCAATAACTGTATTGTCCGGATTAGTAAGTACGTCTGCTACTGGTGCATAGTCCACATTAAAACCAAGCTGTTTTAAATATGTTCCGATCGATGCTCCCGCATCATATGCTTTCTGCAGATCACCGGTCGCACCGATATCACTCATGTTCCCAACATCTGTAACACCAAACGCTTCATTCTTTGCAACTCTTGCAACTGTTCCGCCTTCTTCATCCACACTTAAAAAGACGGGCAGCCCGGTCCGCTCCATGGCTATATTCTGCATATTGGTAAGCATCTCTGTCGTCTGTTCCGTACTGACAAGATTATCTGCCATATAGATCAGACCTCCGACCGGTCTGTTTTCATATGCCGCTTTTGTTGTATCGCCGGCTGCCGTCACACTCGCATACCCTGTCAGCGCCTCCGGTGTAATAACAAACATCTGTGCGACTTTGTCTTCCAGTGACATGCCTGACACAAGCTGTGCAGCCTGCTCAACTAACGGATCAACTACAGGTTCTGCTGCTTCACTCTGTTCCTGTACGGTCTGTGAATCCTCCATTATCTCCGTACTTTGTGTTTCCGGTATTTTTTCTGCTTTATCATTCTTTGGTAAAAACTTATGTATGGCAGCTGCTGCCCCTGCAAGCAATGCCGCCAAAATCAACACAAACACAGCTACTACAACTACTGCATGTTTAAAATCGTCCTGTCTTTTCTGTCTTCTTTCTTCCTGATTCATACATTCTCCATTTCCATATATTTCTGTTTATATTGTACGCACATTTTTTATGGTGCCACCCATGCCTCATCTATTCCATCCTGTTTCCACTGGTTCTGTTCCTCAGAATAACCATCTACAACCAGATACTGATATTTACTGACCGTTTTTAAAGCATCATAAACATAGCGCAGCGGAATATAATTCCGGTTTCCATCCGGGTCTGCCGGATCTGCAAGAAATACTTCATCTGTCTCTTCTTTGTACAGACAGATATTCACATAATGACCACCTGTCTTTTTCCAGTAAGTATTATCATCATGACTGCTGACTAAAACAATGGCACTTTTTGCTGTTTTGATCTGCTCCCGGAATGCCTCATAAGTCTGTGGTTTTATATAAAGCTCCGCATCAAATCCGCATTTACGCATAACCGTTTTCATATCACCCCAGCCGATCGCCCCAATCTTTTTCGTCGGCGTATATCCGGAAGTCTCCCGTGCATATAGAAACATATCCCATGGCGAACAGGTATGATCCGAAAATGTACTGTATATATTTGCCATACAGCACAGTCCACACCCGAAATTACCAAAATAATTGCCTCTTACATACTGATTACTCCATTCGCCGGACCAGGCCCGTCCCTCTCCCCAGGATTTTGGTCCCTGCAAAAAAGAGTAGACATCCGTCTCATTATAATATCCCCTGTTTGCCGCAGCTACCAGAATGTCTTTATTTTTTTTGATCACAGCATACTCTTCGCCGTCCAGTTTTGTAAAAATACCAGCATACAGTTTCACTGCCGGCACATATTCCGGCTGCGTGGCAGAAACGTCTGCAGCATTTTGATCATTTTCTGATGTAAAATCTCCATCCAGACAGTATGCCCCAGCAATCAGCAGAAACATTCCTGCTAACATCGCATAGAATCTGTACTCCTTTCTTTTCTGACGATTCAAATACCCTTCCTCCCAATTCTGATCTGATTTCTGATATTTTTAAATAGTATCTCCCATTTTCATCTCAAACCCGTCTATATTTATGTTACCTTGTAAAGAATCTTTATTCAAGCAAAGATTTTCTTAAATTATTTACTTTACTACTCCTTTTTTTTCCGCTACAATAGAGCAGTATCATTACAGACACTATTATTTTGAAAAGAGGTACACAATTATGGCAAATCCAGTCGTTACGATTGAAATGGAAAATGGCGATATCATGAAAGCGGAACTTTATCCTGAAATCGCTCCGAATACTGTCAATAACTTTATCAGCCTGATCCAGAAAGGTTATTACAACGGACTGATCTTTCACCGCGTGATCAAAGGATTTATGATCCAGGGCGGATGTCCTGACGGAACCGGTATGGGCGGTCCTGGCTATGATATCAAAGGTGAATTTTCCCAGAATGGTTTCAAAAATGATTTAAAACACACCGAAGGTGTTTTATCCATGGCAAGAGCTATGCACCCGGATTCAGCCGGCAGCCAGTTCTTTATCATGCACAAAACATCTCCGCACTTAGACGGAGCTTATGCTGCTTTCGGTAAAATCACTGAAGGAATGGATATCGTAAATAAAATCGCAGAAACCGCAACCGATTACAGTGACAGGCCATTAGAGACACAGCGTATGAAAACTGTTACTGTTGAGACTTTCGGTGTGGATTATCCGGAACCGGAGAAATGCTGATCCAGACTGCAAACCTGTTATCCTGACAAGACAAAAAATCCACAGCGCACACCATATCGTGTGCACTGTGGATTTTTATTATAAATTGTTTGAACCGTCAATTATTTTACCGGAATAAGTTTCTCTTTTCCACCCATATACGGCTGTAATGCCTTCGGTACATTAACACTGCCGTCTTCATTTAAGTTGTTCTCTAAGAATGCGATCAACATTCTAGGTGGTGCAACAACAGTATTGTTTAAAGTGTGTGCAAAATATTTATTTCCGTCGGAACCTTTCACACGGATCTTTAAACGTCTTGCCTGTGCATCTCCTAAATTAGAACAGCTTCCAACTTCAAAGTATTTCTTCTGTCTTGGAGACCATGCCTCAACATCGCAGGATTTTACTTTTAAGTCTGCAAGGTCGCCGGAGCAGCACTCTAAGGTACGAACCGGAATATCAAGGCTGCGGAATAAGTCTACCGTGTTCTGCCATAATTTATCATACCATGTTTTAGACTCTTCCGGTTTACAGACAACGATCATCTCCTGTTTCTCGAACTGGTGGATACGGTATACTCCACGCTCCTCAATACCATGTGCACCTTTCTCTTTACGGAAACATGGAGAGTAGGAAGTCAGTGTATACGGTAATTTCTCCTCATCGTTGATCGTGTCGATAAATTTACCGATCATGGAATGCTCGGAAGTACCGATCAGATAGAGATCCTCACCCTCGATCTTGTACATCATTGCATCCATCTCATCAAAACTCATAACACCTGTAACAACGTTGCTTCGGATCATAAATGGCGGGATCACATAGGTAAAGCCACGGTCGATCATAAAATCACGCGCATAAGAGATCACTGCTGAATGAAGGCGTGCGATATCGCCCATCAGATAATAAAAACCATTTCCTGCAACTTTTCCTGCAGCATCAAGATCGATACCATTAAAACGCTCCATGATCTCTGTATGATATGGGATCTCGAAATCCGGTACGACCGGCTCGCCGAATTTTTCGATCTCTACATTGCAGCTGTCATCTTTTCCGATCGGTACAGACGGATCAATGATATTCGGGATCGTCATCATGATCTTTGTTACTTTTTCCTGCAGTTCTTTTTCCTGCTCCTCTAACTCTGCAAGACGTGCTGCATTGGCATTTACCTGTGCCTTTACTGCTTCTGCCTCATCTTTTTTACCCTGTCCCATTAACTGTCCGATCTGTTTTGACAGTTTATTTCTGCTTGCACGCAGATCATCTGCTTCCTGCTGTACAGCTCTCGCTTTTGCATCAAGCTCAATCACCTCATCTACTAATGGCAGTTTGTGATCCTGGAACTTATTTTTAATATTCTGTTTTACAACTTCCGGATTCTCTCTTAAAAATTTTAAATCGATCATCTTTCTCCTCTTTCTGCGGAACATGCCGCCCGTTTTTGTAGATTTTCATTTTGCCTGACCTAATATCTGTCTGACATTTTCTTAACGATAACACAAAAAGCCTTCCGCCCTGTGTGCCATCCTGCACATGGGACGAAAGGCTATAAATCACTCTTCCGCGTTGCCACCCATCTTGTCACTGCTTTTTCTTTTTAACACAGATGCTCATTTCCAGTATCTGTTTCTCCTGCTGTGACCTCTCAATTCGTATGCTATGGGATACGACCCCGTGACTTTCATCACTGACTCCGGAAGTGGAAAGGCATCTTTTCTGTACCGGTTTCCAGCACCCACCGGCTCTCTGAAACAGTCTTGCTGCCGCAGCTTCCATCACTGCCAAATTCTTTCGTCATTATACACTCATTATTTCCGTAATGCAAGTCTAATATGCTTCCTGCCTGATTTTTTCTTCCAGTTCGATTGCCCGCATCGCCCAGATATGCTTCCCTGCCGTTTTCTCCACTCCACGCATAACAATATCTCTCATCTGCTGTTCATTTTTCAGCAGATCACTTACTTTTACCGGTAGCTGCTCTAAATGTTTCAGGTCATAATACGAGACACCATCTCCCTCTTTTAGTTCTTCGCAGAGGTAGTGACTGGTATCCGAAACACAGACTGCACCGTTTAAAATCGAATTAAACACCCGGTCATGTGCACCATCTTTAAACCATGGCATCACATTAATTGAAATCTTCGCATGTGCAAGCTGCTCTAAACAGGTCAGGGAATCCGTCTGCGGATGTATTCTTATATTCTGCATCGCAGTACAGTCAAGTTCTTCCCAGCCCTTTCCAACAACATCCACGGTGATCCCTGCTTCTGCCAGCGTCTTTATGACCAGTCCACGCCAGTAATTGCGCACATACAGATCAATGAATATCATCTTATGCATCACAAGTCTGAAATCATCCGGTGCCACCTTCCCCATCTCACGTTCACAGTGACGCAATGCCACCTCCTCGATGGTCTGGTCCGTTTTTTCCAGCAGCTCGTCAATGATTCCGCGGTAAAATGCCGCATACTCATCATTGATCCAGTTGATATGCTGTTCAAAAAAAGACGGAGGCGTGTAATTTCCGGTCATGATCACATCAATATTCCGCTGTTCATACGACACATCAAGTGCTCCATCCAGCCCGGTTCCCGCTAACGGAAGAAATCCGGCACTTTTATATCCGGGATAATATTTTAAAAAATATGCTTCCTGTTTTCTGTCAATACTGATGTGGTGATATCCGGATGGCAGATCATGCAGACGGTTATCATAATAGTACGGATGATCTGCCGCAATATTATAACAGGGAATCTTATATTCATCCCAAATATAACCGTTTCTTTCACTGTATACACCCGCTTCTTTTTCCAGTCCCTGAAAATTGAAAGTGATCATCACTGTCTCGCCGGGTTTTATGAATTTTCTCAGCCTTTTGGCACTTCCCTTTTCATCTTTCAGGTCGTAGAAAAATACTGCATGTCCCATCTTTTCAAACTGCCCCGCCATCTGTTTCGAGAAATACGCAAGCGTTTCCACGCCTCCTTCAAACATCACGATTTTTTTCACACGAATCTCCATTTCCATTATCCAGACGTTTATTCATGGCGCAGCGCATCAATCGGGTTTAGATTCGCCGCCTTATAAGACGGGAAAACCCCGAATACAATTCCGATCACCATAGAAAACAGCACGGAACCGATCGCCGCCGGAATACTGATTGCAACCGGCATCGTCGTCACATAGGAAATGATCTCTGCTAATATGATACCGACAATTACACCAAGCACACCGCCTAAACTTGTAAGCACCGCTGCTTCGGTCAGAAACTGATTCAAAATCTTTGACTTTCTTGCACCGATTGCCTTCTTTAAACCGATCTCCTGCGTACGCTCTGTCACTGATACCAGCATGATATTCATAACACCGATACCACCAACGATCAGGGAAATTCCAGCGATCCAGATCAGCATCGTATTTGTTGAACTGCTGAGTTCCTGTATCTGCTGTGCCTGCTCTAAAAGATCCTTTGCCTTATACTGGATCGTATCATCTTTCGGTGACAGATAATTGTTTAGCAGATCTGCACATGCTTTTCCGGCAGATGTCATATTATCCGTACTGTCCACACGGATCACAACATTCTGTGGCTCGTCATACTGATATATGATCGGCCAGGTCGTATTCGGGATATAAATAGAACCTGCCGTATCCTGCGCATATGTATAATAATCATCAATGGAATTGATGACCGGCTCAAACACCTTTGCCTTGGTTACGATTCCAATTACCGTATAAGGCTCCTTCTGGATCTCGATCGTATTTCCGACCGGATCTTCTCCCTGAAACAGCGCATTTGCGGAATCCGTATCCAAAATAGCGACTTTTTTATACTTTTTAAAGTCCTCATCCGTAAAAGCACGTCCCTCTTTCATAACATAATTGCAGGTATCAAAATAGCTGTTGTCGATTCCGCGCACATATCCACCGGAAAAAGCCGTATTTAAATGATACACTCCGCTATAATCCTGTCTGCTTAAGTATGCAGATGCATTCTCTACATGATCGAGATCTTTGATGTCACTCATGACCTCATCCGTTACAAGCGGCACTCCCTGCGGCACTCCGTTGTAATCCATCTCGTATTCCCACTCGCCCTGATAAAGAGACACTTCCACTGTATTCTCTCCGGAGCCGATCAGGTTTTCTTTGATCTGTTCATTCGTTCCTTTGATCGTTGATACGATCGCAATGATCGCTGCGATACCTATGATAATTCCAAGCATGGTCAGAAAGGAACGCATCTTGTGGGACCAGATTCCCTGAAAAGATAATCTTATATTCTCAAACATCCTGTTCCTCCTGATTAATATTCAACACTTTCATCCTCTGTTACTGCTGCTCCCTCGACTGCTGTCTTTCCATAAGGGAAGGCGATCCTGTCATCCTCTGTCAGTCCTGATTTGATCTCAACTGCAGTACCATATACTGTTTTTCCGGTTACAACATATTGTTTTTTCAGATGATCACTCTCATCTGCGATCATAACATATGATTTTCCATCTTCCTGTCTCACATATGCCTTATCAAGGTAAATACCGCCTGTTTCTGACTGATTTGTCTGAATTGCAAGATCCACATATTCTCCATTTTTCAGTGCAGAACTGTCTTCCATATATGCAGTATACTGATAATAAGAAACATTCGGATTTCCTTCTCCCCAGGAATTGCCACTCACAGGATAATCCGATACGCTCGTTACGGTTGCCTCAAATGTCATTCCTGATTCCCATGAATTTGCGGTAACAACCGTTCCCGGTTTGACTTCATCTAACAAAAGTTCGCTGATCGTACCGCTCACGTACAGTCCGTCATCCCCGGTTACCACAAGAAATGCATTCCCATCATCCTGTTTCTGATCCGGATCTCCCACAGATTTCACAACACCATCAAGTTTTGCATAAACCACACCATCATTGATGCTGTCCTGTAACGTTTCCAGCTCCAGTTTTAACTTGCGAAGCTGTATATCCAGTTTTTTTACTTCTGATTCTTTGTCATTGATTGCCTCTGCAAGTTCTTTTTCGGTATATCCTTCCGGCTCTTCCCAGTCATCTTCATCGTTCCAGTTATCTTCATTCTCAAGTTCATCCAGATAATCCTGAAGACTTTTTCCAACTTCTTCTCCTGAAAAAACATACCAGGACCGGCTTTTATCATAGTCCATAGGCATGGTACTTCCATCGACATCTTTTACATTCGGTGAAATACTGTCATCTGCCACAGGCTCATATTTCTGTACTGTAACTTCTTTTGTGGCACCATTCGACTCAGTACTGTCATCCACCACTTCATCTCCTGTTTCCACACTTTCAAACACCATTTTCCCATCGCTGTCTTTTTTGCAGATAATAAACTTTACATATTTTCCATCCGTATAGGTGCCATCTGATTTTTTCTGCGGCCGCAGCGAATTGTAAAAACTTCCATATGCAAAAACATCTTTATTACAATAATAAATGTAAGGATTCTCTGCTGTTCCATCTGCCGTGTCTTTATTATATGGCTCCGAATCTTCCGTCACATAATTATAAATGCGGTTATCCTTCGCATCCTTTTCCGGCAGTGACTCTATGTAGGCTTTCTTCTGCTCTAATTCCTGCAGCTTTTTATTTATGTACGAGGATGCAGTACTGGCAGTAGAAGGCCGTGTCTTATCCACCGGTTTTGTGTTTTTTAATGACTCTAAAGAATGCTGTGCCTTCGCAAGACTGTTTTCTGTTGTACTGATCTCAAGGTTTTTCCTCTGGATATCGATCTCTGCCTCCGATGTATCATACTGGATCAGCGGATCTCCCTCTTTCACTGTATCGCCTTTTGAAACATAAACCTCCTGCACTTTGTTGGAATCATCTAAATGTACTTCCTGGGAAGAATCATTCGTCACAACACCATAGCTTGTTTCAGAGTTCCCATAATATCCATAGTTTAAACTGGAAACAGACTGTACTTCTGCCACCAGATTCTTCTTCTGATACGACTTATAACCATAAATTCCTCCGGTGACTGCACCAACAGTGACGGCAAGTACGACAATGACTGCGATTACTTTTTTTAATTTCATGATGCATCCTCCTTTTCATCGCCCTCAAAAATCTCCCCGTCAATGATTTTCACCATGCGTTTTGCATTGGATGCGATATGCGGATCATGTGTGATCATAACGATCGTAACACCCTCTTCATTGAGTTTCTGGAACAGTTCCATGATCTGCTCTCCTGACTTGGAATCAAGTGCTCCGGTAGGTTCATCCGCAAGTAAGATCTTTGGATTATTGACCATTGCTCTCGCAATCGCAACCCTCTGTTTTTGTCCACCGGAAAGCTGCGTCGGACGAAAGTCCACCCTGTCACCAAGTCCGACACGTTCCAGTGCTTTGATTGCACGCTCCCTGCGCTCCTTTTTTTTCACGCCGGCATAACTAAGCGGCAGTGATACATTTTCCACCGCAGTCTCTCTCGGCATCAGATGAAAACTCTGAAATACAAACCCGATACTACGCAGTCTTAAATCTGACAGCTGCTTGTCTTTTAACTTTAAGACGTCCTCTCCTGCCAGCTCATAAGTCCCGCTCGTCGGCTTATCCAGACAGCCTATGATATTCATAAGTGTTGTCTTTCCGGAGCCGGATGGTCCCATGATCGCAACATACTCTCCCTCTTCCACGGTAAGACAGACATCTTTTAATACCGGAACGACCAGCTTATCCTGCTGATAATCCTTGTAAATATTCTGCAGATTCAGTATCATTCCCCTACCTCCATATCATTGGAATCATCATAGGAATCATCAGAATCCTCATAGTCAGAATCATCGTAATCAGAGTCATCATATTCCGCATCATCCGCAGAATCGCCATCGTCAGCTCCATCATAACCTGATCCATCTTCCATATCGCCATTTACATAATTCTGCATGCCATTATCGTTCATCATTTCCGTATCGTACATTCCGTTTTCATACAACATTTCGGTTCCGTAATCAAGCATCTCTGTACCATCCTGATTGTACAACGGAGAAGAATAATCGACCTCGCTCACATCTGTCACCGTAGTTACTCCTTCATAGAGTCCTTCCATCGGCCATGTGATATAATCATCAAGTGAAAGACCGGATAAGATCTCATACTCTGCCAGATCCTCATCATATTCACCAAGTTCTACATATCGTTTTTCCAGACGTTTCTTATCATTTGCAGCCCAGACATAAGCACCGCTGTCATCCTGAACAACATAGTTTGAATACAGCCAGATTCCTTCTTTCTGCTGATCGTCCTGACCTTCGTCAAGTTCAATATATACATGCTGTCCTAACAGCAGTCCCTCTGCAGATGGAAGTTCCACATAAAACGGGTACTTTGTTGCAGAGACACTACTGTCTGAAGATGAATCGTCATCACTTTTCTGCACGTTATCTGTATCAATCTTTGAAATCGTTCCATTCCATGTCTGACTTTCATCCACCCTCGAACGTATGATGACCGCCTGTCCATCTGAGATCATCCATACATTCTGCTCATCGATACTTCCTTTTACACGGTATTCACCTGTCTGAAGAATCGTCATAAACGCAGCATTATTACCATTACTGTCTGTACCGTTCTCGTTGATTTCCTTTACCACGCCGGATTTTTTGCTGACAACAGACGATGCATCGATCTGGGCTTCATATTTTGATATTTCAAGGTTCTTGCTCTCAAGATCAAGTTTATTCTCCTCGATGGAATTTTCCTCCGACTGAATATCTGTCGTCAGTGAAAATTTATCGTCCTCATCTGTCGTTTTATTTAATTCATCGGTCAATGTGGCTATCTTTTTTTTGGAACTGTCAATCTCATTCTGGATTCCCTCGAGTTCAAGTTTTGCCTGTTTCACCTGCATCTCAAGTTCGCTGGTATCATAGGTAACAAGTGTCTGACCCTCTTCTACCTCATCCCCTACTTTTACAAGGATTTCTTTGATGGTACGCGATGAATCTACATTTACCTCATAACTGTCCTGCGATTCCACAACACCATTATACCGGTTGGTATTTCCCGTATATGTATTCATGATCTTAGAAACTTTCTCAACATATACCTTGTCATCCGATTTTCCTGACTGTAAAAACGGAATTTTCTCTGAAACTACATCAATTGCCTGTGTTGTCACATCTATAATATTGTCGCGATAATAATAACCGGTTCCTCCTACTGCTCCAATTACTGCAATGGCTACGACCGGAATAATTATTTTTTTCTTTTCCATAGTTCCTCCTTAAATGTACACTGTCTGCATCCTGATTATCAGACATTCCGTATTATAGCATTTTTCCTACTTAATATATAGATGAATATTATTAATTCTTTTTTAAATCACAGATGAACTTTTTCTCTTAAGGATTCAAAAAATATGATTGCTATTTAAAAAAAATTGTTGACAAATTGTTTTTGCCATAGTATGATATCAAATGTGTCTGACAGACAGATACAGAATAATTTCAGATATGCGCGAGTGGCTCAGTTGGTGGAGCACGACCTTGCCAAGGTCGGGGCCGCGGGTTCGAGTCCCGTCTCGCGCTCTCTTTCATCAAAAAGGACATCATTCAGATGTCCTTTTTTTGATAAATCGAGTCCTGCCGGACTCGAACTTTCGAGTTTCTTCGTTTCCGCTCCGGTCCGCGCATAGCGGACATCCACCGGAGGTCCTGCGGCGGGTCGCTCTAGCGACATTATTCCACTCCGCCGCAGTGCGATCCTGCCCGGAGGGCTTTTTGATTCATAGGACGTAATTTCCTATGAATCAAGAAAAAAGTCCAGTAAAACTGGACTTTTTTCTAATGCCGGCAATGGGACTTGAACCCATACGATGTTGCCACCGCCAGATTTTGAGTCTGGTGCGTCTGCCATTCCGCCACGCCGGCTTATTCTTTTTTAATCGCTCGAACAATAAACATCTTATCATATCATGTTACAAATTGCAAGCAATTTTATTTTAACATTTAGGGATTACTTTCCTGATTTCAGCAAAAATCCGAAGGTTCACACTCCCTTCGGATTTTTTACCATCGCTATTCTTCACCAACTCCACTGATCTTTGTCCTCTGCACACTTGTGACACCGTTCTCCACAGTCGTTGTTTCAAGATAAGTAATACCATTGACCACAACCGTCTTTGTTGTTGTAGTAGTTTCGTCAACACTGTCTCCACCGCCACCGGCACTACCAGCAGCCCCAGTTCCGGATGCCTGCCCTGTCTTTCCTTCTCCGCCGGAAGCAGAATATCCATCAGACTGACCTACTTCTGCTTTTGTTTTCTGGATCACTTTTAAGATATCGCCTTTCTCTCCCCGTTTGTATTCTTATTTTTATTTATATCGTATTACATTTTGAAGTTTATAACCAGTTTCACAAAAATTACATAAATACAGATAAACAATCTTGCTGTTTTTTCTAAACATTTTCTAAATAATATTTCGTCGTTTTATCACAGTCTCAGGTTCTGAAATGCCCCATACACATCAAGTGTCCCATATCCCCACTCCCGGTTCGGATATGTCCGGTTTTCCGGTTTTGCAGTACCGCGGATCAACATGTTTTTGATAGATGTATGTGACATGATCGTATTATTCTGATCCACGATCGCCCACTGCATGATCTGCGCACAGGCTCCTGCTGTGATCGCTGCGGCTGCACTTGTTCCCGTAAAAGTGATAAAATTATTGCGAAGTCCGGGACCATAAACATCCACCGCCGGTGCCACAAAATCGGGTTTGATCTCTCCTGTCGTAGTATAACCTCTTCCGGAATCCGCATAGATACTGGTGTTCGATGCCTGATAACCGCCCACTGTGATGACCTGTCTTGCCGCACTGGGGGAAGTCAGTGTAATTTCCGGATTCGACCGAAGGAAAAAATTATTGCCATCTGTCATTTCTTTCAAAGGAAGCCAGAGATGATAATTTCCGGTGACAGTAAGCTGTGGAAAAATACGTATTGTCCAAAGTCCCGGTGTCGGTCTTATAAACCGGAAAAAAATCAGCTGGCTTGACGTTTCTTTCATATCGATCCGGTAATCTACCGTGATCGTCGTCCCCTCAAAAATAAAGTTAAACTGCTCTGATGCCCCACGGCGCACCGAAATCCGCGGAATCTGCTCTCCTGATGGTGAAATTACCGCAACCGCATACAGTTCCGGCGCAGATGCCCACAGTTCCACAAAAAAACCTTTCGTATTTTGCTCTACCGTGATTTCTGCATCCTCATGCTCCATCTCCCCTATGATACGTCCCTGAAAATGATGTCTTGCATTCGCCTCGTTTCCGGCTGCAACCACAACGACTCGTTTTCTTCTTCCGCACATATAATTAAGATAAGAAGGAAGAAAACCCTCACTCGCATGGCTCCCGGCACTGTTTCCTAATGCCATGCATATGACAAGCGGACGATTCAAAATATTTGCTACACTGTTTAAATAAGAAACTGCCATCATAATATCATTTTCCTGATATGCCGGAACACCGTCCTTCACAAAAAAGAAATCCCGAAGATACTGCTTTGCCTCTTTTAATTTTATCATAATGATCTCAGACTGGGGTGCCGCCCCGACAAAATCACCGTTTTCACTCTCACTTGCACATGCCACTCCTGCAAGAAATGTACCATGTCCATTGGTATCACGCGACGGCACGATATCGTACGGGTCTTCGGAAAATAACGCCGCATTGATCTGTTCTTTTGTATACTCTGCCCCATATAAAATACCCGCTGGTGGCGTTCCATCCTGTATCGTCTGATCCCAGATACGGACGATCCGGCTGCTCCCGTCACTGTAGCGAAATGCCGGATTGGTATAATCAATCCCCGTATCAATAAATCCGATCAGCACACCGTTTCCCTTTAATGCAAGAACAGGCTGATTCTGCATTTTTAAAATACCGGACACCTCAAGTGCTGTCCGATCCAGCAGTCCATAACATTTTGGGATCTCAGAATAAGAATAACCGCCTACACTAAGCGGAGGTAATCTCTCCCTCGGATAATAATAGATATCATACCCTTCATCGATTCTCTGGATACAAGCCTCTGCGATCGTCTGTCCACTGGTTTCCTCATAAGATACGATAAAATCAAAAAAATCATCAGAATATACCTGTTCCCTGCAATCTGCCATAAATAAAAAAACTCCAGTCATCTATTCAATTACTAAATAGATGCCGGAATCTTTTACTTTAGAACCATATTTTTTATTTTAATTCGAACTTCTGCACAAGTTCATTTAATGTAACTGACTGTGCTGTCTCCTGCATCATAATCATCTCCGGAGATCGTGTCACCTGATGTAATAGATACATTACTGTCAATGTCCGCAACAAATACGCCCTAAATGTTTTATAAATTGAAAAAACTCCGGTCATCTGTTTATCGTAAAACAGATGCCGGAGTGCCCGTTACAGACTTATTTAATTGTATTATTCGAAAGCCGCGATCTCCGGAGCTTTCTGTTCCCCGATCTGTGGTTACTGTTCACACTTCCAGTGTGACCAGCAACGATTACAGCCCATGAAAAGTGCCTCTTCGAGGCAGGGGCTGTAATCTCACAACAATATACACTACGGCGCATAGCTTGACAGCAAAGTGTCAAGCTTGCGTCTGAACAGCAGCAATCTGTGCACAGCCACGCATCGTAATAAGCGGACCGCCTTTTTTCTCCACATACTCTTTCGTAATGGTTACCATACCGATATTGTCATCTTTCGGAATTTCATACATGATGTCAAGCATAAATTCCTCGATGATCGCGCGAAGTGCACGCGCACCGACTTTCTTTTCCTTCGCCTGCTTTGCGATCGCCATCAACGCATCATCCTCAAATTTGAGTCTTACCTCATCCATGGCAAGCAGCTTCTGATACTGTTTTAAAATCGCATTTTTCGGTTCTTTCAAAATGCGTACCAGCATATCTTCTGTAAGTGCTTCTAGCGTAAACATGATCGGCAGACGTCCTAAGAACTCAGGTATCATGCCAAACTTACGCACATCTTCTGTAGTCACTTTCTGCAGGATATTTTCGTCCTGATCATATTTATCCTTTAATTCTGATTTAAAGCCGATCGACGCAGACTTATTGAGACGTTCCTTAATGATATCCTCTAACTCCGGGAATGCACCTCCACAGATAAAAAGGATATTCTTTGTGTTGACCATAGTCATCGGTACCATCGCATTCTTACTGCTGGCTCCGACAGGCACCTCAACTTCTGCACCCTCTAACAGTTTTAACATTCCCTGCTGTACGGACTCACCGCTGACATCACGCTGGTTCGTATTGCGTTTCTTGGCGATCTTATCGATTTCATCGATAAAAATAATACCGTGCTCTGCGCGCTCCACATCATTATCTGCTGCGGCAAGCAGCTTACTTACAACGCTCTCGATATCATCACCGATATATCCTGCCTCTGTCAGGGATGTTGCATCTGTGATGGCAAGCGGCACATCTAAAAGTTTTGCAAGTGTTTTCACCAGATAAGTCTTACCGGAACCGGTCGGTCCGATCATTAACATATTGGATTTTTCAATCTCAATACCATCCTTCTCATCTGATGCGATTCTCTTATAGTGATTGTAGACAGCAACAGACATAACCTTCTTTGCGTGCTCCTGTCCTACTACGTACTCATCTAACGATGCCTTGATCTTATGCGGTGCCGGGATCTTTTTGATATCAAGCACCGGCTCTTTATTTTCTTTTGGCTTTTTCTTTTTGATCTTCTGGTTATTCGGAATAAATCCCTGCATCCCCTGAAGATCTGACAGATTGATCATGCTGATATTCGGCATCTTGCCCATATTCATGTTCAGCATATCATCCATGGAAAATCCTGTCTGGTTCATACTGTCAAAAGTTTTCTGCATGCAATCCTGACAGATACAGATATTATTCGGTATCCGTATCATCTTTCCTGCAATATGTTCCGGTCTGCGGCAGATATAGCAGATATCTTCGTATTCCGTTTCTTTCTCCTCCGGTGTGTCTGCATTTGTCACTTCTGCCTCTGCGGTTTCTTTTTCATGTTCTGATACATCATGGGTATCACTACTGTTTTCCTGTCCGTTTATTTCGTCCTTTGAACTTGTAGAAACTGTTGTTGCTTCATCCTCTGTTACTTCTCTATAATCATTATTATTCATCTGAAAATCTCCTAAATCATTCCATTCATCTATCTTTAAAACAGACTTATTTAAGACATTGTACCGCAAAATATCTGCAATCACAAGGAAATCAGGAAGATTTCATTTTTATTTAAGGATTTCTGCGAATATTCTGTAGCAGAAAAAATCCGGGCATTCCTTTCACCGAAAGGTCATACCCGGAGATTCCACATCCGTTATCTTGCACTGTTATCAGTAGCATTTCCACTATTGTTATTATTTCCGGTTGCATCATCCACACCGTTTTCAACACCGTCGATAATATCTTTTCCCGCATCACCGATGCCGTCTACTACATCATCCACAACAGCACCACCGTCTGTGTCATTGCCATTGTTATTATTTACGGTTCCATTCGTGCCATTTGCGTTGGTATCATTCATTGTATCAGTTCCATTCACATTGGTATCATTCATACCATTTTCGGTAGCATTAACACCATTTTCCGTGTTACCTTTTACCTGATTTTCCGTACCTACAGCCGGATTATTTCCATTGTTATTGGTATCCGTGTTGTTACTGTTTGTGCCGCATGCGGTCAGTGCACTAAGAGACAATGTAAGCACCAGGCATGCCGCAAGCATTTTGAATTTTTTCATGGTCATTCTTCTCCTTTACTTTACAAGAAATTATTTGTAACCGCTCAAAAACTCTCTGAACCATTACCTTTTCAAGGATAGTATGACCAACTCTGCTATTTTCTATACCAGCCTAATTCCATGGATAATTCTTCCTGTACTTTTTTGACATCCACAGACAGCTCTTCCACGCGCTCTCGCGTCATCCGGCTGGTCGGACCGGAAATACTGAATGCATATTTTACTTCATTATGATAATCACGAAGACTCGCCGCGATGCAGCGCACACCTTCTTCATTTTCTTCATCATCAAGCGCATAGCCATTCTTTTTTGCTTCTTTTAACACCCGAAGCATCTCATCATAATCTGTGATCGTATGCTCTGTCTTTTTTTCGATGATGCTCTCATTCCAGATCTGTTTCACTTCCGACTCCGGAAGTTCTGCCATGATCGCTTTACCCACACCGGAACAATACATCGGATGCACCATACCAACATGGGACACCATGCGGATCGTACCAATCTTTGCTTCTATTTTATAAATATATAAAATATTATTTCCTTCCCGCTGCACTAAATGCACCGTTTCCCCGCTGATATCTGACAAACGTTCCATATATGGTTTCGCGACCTGTAAAATATCCATGCGGTCAAGCATTTTTCCTGCCATGCTTACTATTTTATAGGAAAGCATATACTTCTGGGATACCTCATCCTGCTTTGCATATCCCATATAGACTAAAGACATCAGAAGGCGATGTACCGTGCTTTTGTGAAGTCCTAATGCTGTGCTGATCTCCATCAGTCCCATCTCACCGTGATCGGCCAGCATTTCCATTACCTGAAAAATGCGCTCTGCCGACTGCACCGGATTTTTTGTTTCTTTCTGTTCTGCCATAATTACCTCATATTCTATGTAAGGTATCAGTTATTTTTCCAATACCTGTCTTTTAGGTTTCATAATTCACATTATTGTTTCATTATATGAAACCATATGACATCATAACATGACCTTCCAATAAAAGTCAAATTTTTGTTTTTTGCAAAATACAACATTTTCTTTCCCTAAATTATTGACAAGGCATTTTGTAATGTTATAATACTATTGTACCGTTGTATGAAACAATGTTTCATATTACGAAACCAATTTAAGAACCTTAAAATTATTCAAAATAAAGGAGAAGAATTATGAACAAAGTATTAGAAGAGTTTTCCAAAATCGGTATTATCCCGGTTATCGCACTTGACAATGTAGAGGATGCTGCACCTTTAGCAAAAGCATTATGCGACGGTGGTCTCCCATGTGCAGAAGTTACTTTCCGTACAGCAGCTGCTGAGGAATCTATCCGCATCATGTCCGAGCAGTTCCCGGAGATGTTAGTAGGTGCAGGTACTGTTCTTACCACAGAGCAGGTTGACCGTGCTGTAAATGCAGGCGCTAAATTTATCGTAAGCCCTGGTTTAAATCCAAAAGTTGTAAAATACTGTGTAGAAAAAGGAATCCCGGTAACTCCTGGATGTTCTAACCCAAGCGACGTTGAAGTTGCGATCGAACTTGGTCTTGACGTTGTTAAATTCTTCCCGGCAGAAGCTGCAGGCGGACTTAGCATGATCAAATCCATGGCAGCTCCTTATACCAAAATGAAATTCATGCCGACCGGCGGTATCAATGCAAAGAACTTAACAAGCTATCTTGATTTCAAGAAGATCATCGCATGCGGTGGATCCTGGATGGTTAACAAAGACATGATCGCAGCAAAAGACTGGGCTGGCATCACAGCTTTAACAAAAGAGGCTGTTTCTACCATGTTAGGTTTCAAACTGTTACATGTAGGTGTAAACAACGCTTCTGAGGAAGTAGCTGCTGCTGAGTCAGCAAAATTCGCAACTTTACTTGGTGAAAACGTAAAAGTTGGAAACAGCTCCATGTTCGTAGGTTCCCTGATCGAAATGATGAAAAATCCGGGACGTGGAACCAATGGTCATATCTGCATCCAGACTAACTACTTAGACCGCGCTATTTATCATCTTGAGAAACGTGGTTTCGTATTTGACGAATCTTCTTTCAAATACAATGACAAGGGCGAACTTACTGTTGCCTACTTAAAAGACGAGATCGCAGGTTTCGCAATTCACTTCAACCAGAAATAATTTTAAAAAATCAGGTCTGCACCGGTCTATGATTTGTGCAGACCTTTTTTTCAATGTTAAATAAAAAAACAGACACGGGAGGTTTCTTATGGATCAGAATTGTGCATATTGTATGGAGGGCGAATTAGTTGCCCAGTTTGGTATTAAAATCTGTGAACTGCCAAGTTCAAAGGTATATCTTTTTAAAGAGCAGAGCCACAAAGGCCGTGTAATCGTTGCACACAAAAAACATGTCAGTGAGATCACCGAGCTGACCGCCGAAGAACGTGCTGCTTACATTGAAGATATCAATCATGTGGCAGAAGCACTTCACAAAGCATTTCACCCGCAGAAAGTTAATTATGGTGCTTACGGTGATACAGGTCATCATCTGCATTTCCACCTCGTTCCAAAATATACAGACGGTTACGAGTGGGGAGGCACATTTGCCATGAATCCGGGAGAAAAATTCCTGTCAGAGGAAGAATATGCTACATTGATCGAAGAGATCAAAAAATACTTATAAAGTCTATTTTTTCATCTTAGGCTGAAAAATAATACTTGCAAGATATGCAAAGACCAGTGCCGCTGAAATACCAGCGGCACTTGCTTTTAAGCCGCCTAAAAAGATCCCAAGAAAACCATATTCATCTACTGCTTCTTTCACACCCTTAAACAAGGTATTTCCAAATCCAAGCAACGGAACACTTGCTCCCGCTCCTGCAAATTCAATAAACGGCTGATAAATTCCCAACGCTCCAAGCAGCGCACCAAGACACACCAGCATGACCATAATTCTGCCCGGAAGCATCTTCGTTTTTTCCATTAAAATCTGTACCAGTGCACAGATCGCACCTCCCACCCAGAATGCATTGACATAATCCATGATTTTTTCTTTCCTCCTTTTTAATCTGCATGCTCGATCACAACACCATGTGCGATTCCAGGCACCGTTTTTCCCTCATTAAAAGATACCGTGGAAAGCAGTGCACCGGTCGGTACGAATAAGATACGGCGTAATTTTCCCATCTCAACCTGCTTTAAGAAATGTCCTGCAAGTGTCACGGCAGAGCAGCCGCATCCTGAGCCTCCGGCGCCGGTTTTCTGTGCTTTACTCTCAAAGATCAGCATACCACAGTCTAAATGCTCCTGGCTGATATCATATCCTTCTTTCTTTAAAAGATCGATCAGTATCTCCTGTCCCACACTTCCAAGATCCCCGGTAATAATTTGATCATAGTCCTCCGGTTTCCGTCCGAAATCTTTGAAATTCTGACAGATCGTATCTGCTGCCGCAGGTGCCATTGCCGCCCCCATATTCATGGAATCTTTAATTCCATAATCCATGATCTTACCGGTCGTGATTCCAGTGATACAGGCACTGCTTTTCCTTTTTCCAAGCACATACGCACCACTCCCTGTCACCGTCCATGTTGCTGACATTGGTCTCTGGTTTGCATATTCCAGCGGAAACCGGAATTGTTTTTCGGCACTTGCAAAATGACTCGACGTCATTGCCACAACGTAATCTGCATATCCTGCCGCAACACACATTGCACCAAGTGAAAGTGCCTCGCCACAGGTACTGCATGCACCGTACAGCCCAAAGAGCGGTACCTGATAATCCATAAGTCCAAATGAGGTTGCAATATTTTGTCCCAGGAGATCCCCTGAAAAAAGATAGCGGATATCTTCTTTAAAAAGTCCTGCTTTACCAACCGCCATCCCAAAGGCCTCTTTCTGAAGCGTACTCTCAGCCTCTTCCCATGTATTCTGTCCGAATTTATCATCTTCACCGATCAGGTCAAAACAATCTCCCAGTGGCCCTTCTCCCTCTTTTTTTCCAACAATGCTTGCGCTGCTTATGATATAAGGCGGCTCCTTAAAATAAATACTCTGTTTTCCCATCTGCATGCTCATATGATTCTCCATTTCCAGATCTAATTACAGCATTGTTTTTTCAAACATCATGCTCTCTATATGCTTTAGCATGTACATTTTGCAGATATTTATACCAGAGTCTTCATCTACTTGCACTTCATTTATTACACTTTATTTATCACGCTTCGCACCTGCTCCGGCTGTATGCCAAGACACACACATAAAGTAAGAAATTCCTCCGCATCCAGTGGTTCTTCATAATCCTCCCGCAGTTTTCCCGCATCGATGCCCGCATGTGCCGCAAGCGATTTTGCATCCATCCGGTTTTCTTCTATATAACGGATCATATAATCAGTCACTTTTGATTTTCCCATGTTATCGCACCTCTTCTACAAAAATCTGTTTTCCCTTATTTTATTCTTTAGCTTTAGGAATTGCAATTATATTTTTCTCTCATATTAAGAACTCGTTGACTGATAAAATGAGGTGGGATATGATACGGTTACAAAGCATTTTGACTGCTTTAAAATGCAATAGAACGGAGATCAACATGAAAAATCAGAATATAGCAAAGGTTTTAAAAGAATATCGTAAACGTAATCATCTGTCTGTCAATGATGTATCTCTCCTGTTGGACGAACGTTCTTTTACCGCTGCTCCAAAGACAATTTACGGTTGGGAAAGCGGGCAGGCAAATCCAAGTGCAGATATCCTATTAACACTCTGTGATATATATAATATTACCGATATTCTTGACGCATTCGGTTATGACAGTAATGAAAATTTTCATGTAACGCCCTCTGAGCGGATGATCATCGAAGCCTACCGTGCACATCCGGAAATGCATGAGGCAGTCAGCGTTCTGTTAGGCTGCAGTGCGCCACGCAAAAATCCTGCACCTTTACACGGTACCACAATACAAAAAGACAGTTCACATAAAAAACAACACTCTGCGGAAATGAATACTTTGACCGCCCATAAGAGTATTTCTTCCAATAACCAGCATCTGTAATCTGCCACGAAAAAGCTCCTGCGCTAAACATAATGCGCAGGAGCTTTTTCTCTCTGATCTCTGTATCTGTTAAATTAGTTTTCTCATCCTCTTACCGCTCTTTATCTGTCTATTACCCCTGATCCTGTGGCTGGCTCTGGTCTGACTGCTGTCCCTGATCCTGCGGCTGGCTCTGGTCTGGCTGCTGGCTCTGATCCTGTGGCTGGCTCTGGTCTGGCTGCTGGCTCTGATCCTGCGGCTGGCTCTGGTCTGGCTGCTGGCTCTGATCCTGTGGCTGGCTCTGATCTGGCTGCTGCCCTCCATCAGCCGGCTGCTGTGCCTTCAATGCCGCAAGTGCCGCCTCTGCCGCTGTCAGTGTATCATAATTCGTTACCTGCGCCTTGTCTGCATCTGAAAGTGAATTGTACATATTTCTCGCATTCACGATTGCTGTTTCGCTCTCTAATGTTACAGGCCCGATAATACTGATCGCATTGATCACAGATGGAACATCCGCCTGGGGCTGCTGCACAACAGTCGGATTGTCACCCGGCATACGATATACTAAAACTGCATATCCCTTATCGATCGTCTCATAGATCTTCTTTGCTGCAGATGCCGGCAGGTTGATACATCCATGAGAACCACCTGTCTTATAGATACTTCCTCCAAATTTGTTACGCCAGGTCGCATCATGCATACCTACGTCACCATTAAATGGCATCCAGTAAGTAACCGGTGTCTCATAATCCGGTCCTCTTAAAACCGCATTCATGGTCTTATAAGTCAGTCCGAATGCACCTGTCGGAGTATCATGCCCTTTTGCAAGATTTCCTGAAACAAAATCACTTTCCACCACCAGCTTTCCATCTTTATAGAGGAATAAATGCTGGTTTGTCAGATTGATCTCAACGTAAGAATCACCATAGTCATGCTCTCCATGACTGTTCGCAGTTGTGAGATATACCGGCTCTCTTTCCACGTCTTTTCCTGCTTTTAAATCTGCTAAAATCTGTTCTACTTCTCCACTGTTGTCAATTCTCCAGCCATAAAAACCACCTGTGACCGTAACTGTCGTACCGTAAGAAGTTTTTAATTCTTTCGGGGAATAGGCTGTGTTATATTTTTTTGCCAGCGTCTTTACAAATGCAAGCACTTCTTCCTCATCAATGGAAACCTTTTCATCGGTACCCTCAGAAAGCCAGGTACTGATCGTAGTTCCATCCAAGACTTCCTTATCATCCCCAAAGTCATATGTAATCGTAACACCTACATACTGGTTTAACGTGTCAATCAAATCCAGCAGATCTTTGTCATCATCTCCGACTGCAGGCTTCCGATAACAGTCGCTCTGCTCTAGATCAACGGTTTCATCCAGTACTAAAATGGCGTCACTTACTGCCTTTTTCACTTTTGCCGCATCAACCTCTGTTCCATAATCGGCCGGGACAAGTGCATAACCGTTTTCTTTTGTATAATCAGCATAAGTCGCATCCACCGGTGTGCGCTGATCTTTCATACATGGTAAATTACTGACTGCCTCATTCAGTTTCTGCTCATCATAGGATACAACCTTTTCCAGTTCAAACTCCTGCTTCTGAAACATCCGTATCAGCCAGGAAAAGCCATTCTGCTCATTTAAAAGTGTTTCTATCTCACCCTGGAATACAGGCTCCATATCAATATCCGAACCTGCGATCGTTCCATTTTTATCCTCACGTGCAGTAACTGTCAGCTGGTAATTTTTCATTTCAGTCCGAAAAGCATCCTCGACTTTTTCCACACTGCTGCCACCGACAGCAATTCCATCAATAGACGTTCCAAAGCAAAAATGACTTTCAAAATAAATCGCAAAACCGACATAAATCACTGCGATCGCCGTCATAATGCATGTAAGCACCAGTCCCGTATAATTTTTCCCGGACGCAGCCTGCTGCTTTTTCCGCTTATTTTTTTCTTTCATTCTCCTAAATATCCTTTCATCCCATGTGTAAAGATATGTTGTATCGCATAAAATATGCAAACGGACACCTACTCTATTATAATATCCCGCAAAGTCTTGTCAACAAATTGTCCAAATCGTAACATTAAATTAAGAATTCGTTCTTTTTTCGCATTGTTCTGTAATAAAAAAAACCGTCAAACTCCCCAAAAACACTGGTCATAGCTTAAAGTTTTCTTAAATTTTAAATAATCTTTCTTAAAATAAGAAAAAGGTAATTGTTTCTGAAAAATTGCTGTGCTATAATCCCTATCGTTGAGATTAATGAAAAGAGGGTGAAACCGTGAAAACAAAGACACGTGATGCGGTCAACGCATTTATCGAGAGAAACAAACATGCTCTTCTTTTGCTTTATTTCATGATTTATCTGCCATGGTTTGGTCATTTAGAGAGAACCGTTACCACACATTTTCATGTGATCCATGTTGCACTGGATGATTATATTCCTTTCTGTGAATATTTTATCATTCCATACTTCTTATGGTTTGGATATGTGGCATGGGGACTTGGTTACTTCTACTTTAAAAATAAAGATGAATATTTCCGTTTATGCACCATGTTATTTACCGGTATGACGATCTTTCTGATCGTTTCTACCATTTATCCAAACGGGCATTATTTAAGACCGACTACCTTTGTACGTGATAATGTATTTGTACATATGGTAAAATGGCTTTACGCAACTGATACAGCAACGAATCTTTTTCCGAGCATTCACGTTTACAATTCCATTGCCGTCAATTTAGCTGTATGGCACAGTGGGAATTTCCGTGATAAAAAAGTTATCCGGATCGGCTCTGCTGTTCTTATGGTAAGTATTATTCTTTCTACCATGTTTTTAAAACAGCACTCTGTATTCGATGTTGTTACCGGAATCATCATGGCAGTATTTATGTATATGCTTGTTTATGTACAGAATCCGGCACGTATGCCGGCTGGCGAGCGCAAATACGAGCGCAAATTTTTATAATTTGCACTCGTATCCCGCTACATATTTCGCACAGACTGTCATCAAATTCTCATCATACATCATCCGCTGTGTGCGCTCTATTGGTGTATATTTTCTGACTTCCTTCGATATATGATCTTCTACTACTACCGCATCAAATTCATATCCATCCAAAAAAGTACCAACTTTTCCAAAATAGCTTCCGCCTCCGGCTGTTGCTAAATAGAATGCCTCTGCAAACGTCAGCGGCTTGCTGTTTTCATCGATCAGACGCCAGTACATTTTTGAAACCTGTACTGCTAATGTCAACGCTTTTGCCATGGATAAAGATGAGCCTCCCGCCACATCAGAGCCAAGTCCGACCGCAATACCATCTTCTAAAAACTTCCGGATTGGTGCGATACCGGAGGAAAGATTTAAGTTTGATTCCGGACAGTGCGCCACATAGACACCATGTTCTTTCAAAAGATCCATCTCATCTTCACTGTAAATACAGTGAGCCATGATCGCCGGATGCTCCTTATCTCCTAACATATCAAAAATGGCATAAGCATCTGCATAATTTTTTGCCGCCGGAACAAGTTCTTTTACCCAGGCAACCTCAGACGGATTTTCCGACAGGTGAGACTGCACACGAAGCCCGGTGGTCTTCTGCAGTTTTGCAAGTGCCATCATCAGCTCATCCGTACAGCTTGGAATAAATCGAGGCGTTAAGATCGGTTTTGTTCTTTCATATTTTCCGGCTGTCTCATCAATCCACTTTTTTGTGTTCTCCGCTGCTGTCAGCGCATCTGCCTCGCATAGATTTTCACCGCCATTGCGATCCATATCTACCTTACCGACATAGCTTACAACTCCGCTCTCTTCCAAAAGATTCATCAACATGATCGTCGCTTTCCTGTGAAGCGTTGCAAAAATACATGCACGTGTCGTCAGACTGTGTTTCAGATCAGACACAAAATTCCCATATGCACGTTTTGCATAGGAGATATCCACATATTTTGCCTCTTCCGGAAAAGTATGCACATTCAGCCAGTCTAGAAGTTCTAAATCCATGCCAAGCCCGCGGAAGGTATATTGTGGGGCATGCACATGAAGATCCGTCATGCCCGGAAGAATGATCTTATCTCCGTAATCTGTAATCGGCAGTTTTTCATACTGCTGCGGCAGCTTTTCAAATGCACCTCTACAGATACCGTTTTCACAAACAATATAACCTCCTTCCATGCTGTACAGTTCTTTATTTTCTCCTGAAAATACAATATTTCCTTTTAAAACAAAACTCTTTTTTTCCAATACTTTTTATCCTTTTCTTTTTGTCTTACCATAATTTGAAAATCCGGATCGCAGATTTCATTACTTTATATTTCACATCTTCCAGTTCTGATGCCGCACACTTTAGCTCTTTTCGGATTTCAAGATGCTGTGGACAATGTGTCTCACATTTTCCGCATCCGATACACTGGGATGCACTTGCCGTGTCCTTACGGAAAGCCGTGCATTGTAAGTAATCCCTGCGCCCAGATTTTTTTCCTTCTGAGTACATTGCATTATAGCAGCGGAATGTTCCCGGTATATCCACACCTCGCGGACACGGCATACAGTATCCGCAGCCGGTACATCCGACTTTCACGTGCTTTTTGATTTCTTCCTTTACCTGTTCGATCAGCGCAGCATCCGATGTCGTCAGACAGCCCACATGAGACTCTGAGGCAGTCTTTACATTCTGTTCTACCATTTCCATGGAATTCATTCCTGAAAGTACACAGGTCACTTCCGGCTGGTTATAAAGCCATTTTAAGGCGAGTTCTGCCGGTGTACGTCCTTCTTCATCGTTACGGAACAGCTCTTTTGCAGATTCCGGCAGAAGATTTACAAGCCTGCCTCCCCTAAGCGGCTCCATGATAATAACAGGAAGTCCTTTCGCATTTGCATAGCGCAGTCCCTCCACGCCTGCCTGTGAGTATTCATCGATATAATTATACTGGATCTGGCAGAAATCCCAGTCATAAGCGTCCACAAGCTGTTTGAACATCTCGGTATTCCCATGATAGGAAAATCCGATATTACGGATCTGACCGGACGCTAACTTTTCCTCGATCCAGTGCTGCATACCGATCTTTTTTAATTTTTCCCAGGTTGGAATATCGGTGAGCATATGCATCAGATAATAATCGATATAATCGGTCTTTAATCTGCGAAGTTCCTCCTGAAACATCTTTTCCGCACCTGCGACCGACTTGATCAGATAATGCGGCAGTTTAGTTGCAAGATAGATCTGCTCCCTGCAATGGTTGCGGTTTAAGATCTCTCCAACTGCCACTTCATTGCCTGCATAAACATATGCGGTGTCAAAATAATTCACACCTGCTTTTATCGCAGCCATCACTTCTTTTTCTGCTTTATCAATTTCCACACTGCTGCCGTTTTTGGTAAAACGCATACATCCATATCCCAAAACAGAAATTTCATTTCCTTTTTTATCCCTGCGATACTGCATCCTTTAACTCCTCCAGTTCTGATAACCATATAGCAGCACACGCATCCGACGGCATACGCAGATCTCCGCGCGGAGATACTGCAACACTTCCAACCTTCGGTCCGTCCGGCAGACAGGAACGCTTAAACTGCTGCGCAAAGAACCGGCGGTAAAATGTCTCTAACCACTTAAAAATCGTCGCATCATCATAAGTTCCGGCAAAAGCCTGTTTTGCCAGACGGTAAACCTTTGCCGGTGCATAGGAAAGACGCAGCATATGATACAGATAAAAATCATGCAGTTCATAAGGACCGACCAGATCTTCCGTTTTCTGTGAGATCTTTCCGTCCTCCGGCGGTAAAAGTTCCGGTGAAACCGGTGTGTCAAGCACATCAAGAAGAACCTGTTTTAATGTTTCATCCCCACAGGTATCTGCATAATAGCGTACCAGATGGCGCACTAACGTCTTTGGCACCGATGCATTGACTGCATACATGGACATATGATCTCCATTATAAGTTGCCCATCCAAGCGCAAGCTCCGAGAGATCACCGGTTCCGATGACCATACCGCCGGATTTATTTGCAATATCCATCAATATCTGCGTACGCTCTCTCGCCTGTCCGTTTTCATAAGTCACATCATGCACGGATGGATTCTGTCCGATATCACGGAAATGGACGTTAACAGCGTCTTTAATATCAACCTCTGTAAAGTCCGCTCCAAGACAGCGGATCAGTGATACAGCGTTATCATAGGTACGGTCTGTCGTACCAAATCCCGGCATCGTAACTGCCTTGATATTGCCATGATCCATTCCAAGAGCATCAAAAGCACGCACGGTAACAAGAAGTGCCAGTGTGGAATCGAGTCCTCCGGAAATTCCGATCACCGCAGATTTACAGTGTGTATGCTCTAAACGTTTTTTCAGTCCCATTGACTGAATGGATAATATCTCTTCACAACGCAGTGTTCTGTCACGCTCCCCGGACGGTACAAACGGCATCGGATCGATATAACGTGTCAGTTTTGTCTCCTCCATCTTTAAGGAAAATACTGTCTCATGATACATAGGCTCTGTAGCTGTCTCAAATGTCGTCATTCTGCGGCGCTCGGACGCAAGACGCATCACATCGATCTCTGTGGATACTGTCTGTGTAGAAAAAAGCTCCGACTCTGCCAGCAGGCGGCCGTTTTCTGCGATCAGGTTATGCCCGGAATAGACAACATCCTGTGTGGATTCTCCATCTCCTGCACTCGCATAAATATAACCACAGAGCAGTCTCGCCGACTGTCCGCTCACAAGCTCCCTGCGGTAAGCCGGTTTTCCGGTTGTCTCATCCGATGCAGAGAGATTCACGATAAGAGTTGCCCCATGCACAGCATGTGAAATGCTTGGCGGATTCATCGTCCAGAGATCCTCGCAGAGCTCTGCCGCGATCACAAGTTCCGGCATTTCGAGGCAGGTAAAAAGCTGCCTTGTTCCCATTGGCACGATCATTTCTTCGGTCAGTCTCACATCAACCACTTCTTCCATGCCTCTTGTAAAATGACGTGCCTCATAAAACTCATTGTAATTCGGAAGATAGGTTTTCGGCACAATGCCAAGAATTTTTCCACGGTTTAGTGCCGCTGCCGCATTATATAATTTACCTTTATATACAAGTGGAAGACCAACAAATACGATCGCATCTATATCTGCTGTAAATTTTGCAATATTTATTAATTCATTTTTTGCCTCCCGAAGCAGCTTTTCCTGCAAAAACAGATCTCCACAGGTATACCCGGTGACACATAACTCCGGCAGAACGATCACTTTTGCTCCCTCATCTGCTGCCTCTTTGATTGCCTGGCAGATTACTTTTGCATTATATCCGGTGTCGGCAACCCTGATCTTTGGCGTTACTGCTGCAACTTTTACAAATCCCTGTCTCATTCTTTCCTCTTTTCCGGTTACGTTTTACCTTACTTTCTATTTTGCGGAACGCATTTCTTTTAACTCGTCCACATCAAAATGATATGCCTTATTACAGAACTGGCATTTTACTTCGATTGCCTCTCCGTCATTGATGATCGAATCTAAATCTTTTTTGCTCAACGTGGAGATTGCGCGTGAAACACGCTCTTTAGAACAGTCACACTCAAATGCCGCCGGAATTTTATCCGTGATCTCAAGACCAAAATCTCCTAAGATCTCCTCTAAGATCTGCTCCGGTGTCATGCCCTGTTCTAACATTTCTGTCACGGATGCGATCTCTTTGATCTTATTTTCCAGTTTCTCGATGATCTCATCACTGGTAAATGGCATAAGCTGGATAATAAAACCGCCTGCCTGACGCACTGACAGATCTGTATCTACTAAAACTCCAAGTCCTACTGCGGACGGAATCTGCTCGGATGTCGCAAAATAATACGTCAGATCCTCTGCAATCTCTCCCGTCTGCAGCGCGATCTGTCCCACATACGGTTCTTTTAACCCCATATCTTTAATTACACTCATCACACCAAGTCCGAGTGCACCGCCCACGTCTAATTTGCCCTGTGCATTTAACGGCAGTTCTACCTGGGACTCCATCGGAAATCCCTTGACATGACCATGGGAGTCAGCAGTCACGGTAAGTCCTTTTGCAGGACCGCCGCACTGGATCTGGATCGTTAAAAGATCCTTCTCCCCCTTCATCATTGTTCCCATCATTGCTGCACCACTCAAAAGACGTCCTAACGCTGCTGTAATGACCGGTCTTGTTTCATGGTCACGTCTTGCCTCTTCCACCAGCTCTTTTGAATTAATGGCAAATGCACGGATCTGGCTGTCTGCCGCTGTTGCTCTTACAATATAATCACTCATATTTTATCCTCCATTTTCGTACTATATTTATAATTTTATTCAGTTATTTCTGTCTTTCCGGCATTACTCCTCGCAATCACATAGATGCGCTCACTTTCCTCTTTTACCGGTTCTCTCGTAAATGCGTCATATGCTGCGACGAGTTCAAGTCCCGCCTGTTCTAAGAGATGTTTTACGTTTTCTAACGCATATGCACGCTGATAATGCGTCTCTTCAAACTTACGATAAAGCCCCTCTTCTTCGCGGATAAAAAGTGTCAGATCGTATTCGTTGATCTGTTCTTCTTCATCAAAGTAATTGTCCCAGATAAAACTGCCTTCCTCACGGTTCTCTGCAATCGTCGTCTCACCTAAAAGCTCTTTATATTTATATACTGTGTTCAGATCGAAGATAAAAATACCATCCGGGTCTAAATATTCATTTACACGATAAAACAATGAAAGCAGATCCGTCTCTTCTAGCAGATAATTCATGGAATCACAGATACTTACGACTGCACGCACACTTCCATACAGTTCAAGTTCTCTCATATCCTGCAGCAGATATAAAATCTCATCCTCCGGCATCTCCTGATATCCGGTTTCCGCTGCGATCTCTAACATTTCCGGTGAATTATCCACACCGATCACATCGTAGCCCGCTTTTTTCAACAATCTTGTGATCTTTCCTGTACCACATCCTAAATCAAGCACTGTTCCTTCACAGATCCCATATTCTTTCAGAAGTCCTATAATGTACTGGCTCCACTCTTCGTATGGAACATTATCCATGAACAGGTCATACACCTGTGCAAAACTCGTATATGCTTCCAAATTATAATCTCCTTTTAATGTTGGTTACTGCTTTTCAGTCATTTCTGCCGTACCTTTTAGTCATTTCTGCAGCACCTTTCCAAGCAAGTACCATCTTATCACAGGTTTTAGTTGAAATAAAGCAAAAAAGAATCTATACTATTAACAGTATGTCATTTTTTATTTGAGAAAAGGATTTTGATATGCCTGAAAATTACGATCATTATATCAGCAAAAATATAAAGGCGTTTTATAAACGAAGACTTGCAGCTCCGATTATTTACCTGATCGTGCTCATTCTTGCATGGCACTTTTTTTCACTGTCCTCCGTATTTTCTCCGGATATTCTGCCTGCAGATACTTCTTTAGAGACAGCTTTCCGGAATGGCGAACAGTATGTGAGCACCACGCTTTCTGATTTAAAATTTACCGGATATACACAGTCCCTTTTCGGGCACACCAACGGTTATTATTATTACACCATGCGTGCCGGAGAATGTGTCATCGTATTGTTAGCCCCAGATACAAGTGAGGAAGGTCTGCCTTCGATCGAAGATGTTACCATTCAGGGAAAGATTTCAAAGGGAAATGAAAACTTTGACACCCTGCTTTCAAACCTTTCAACCGATTTAAACTGGACAGAAAATGGTATCCGCAACAAGGTATCTTCCTATTATATCAGTGAACCCGGATTTAATCATGTTGGGAACCGGATCTTGTTTGCAGCTATTTTTATTACCGGGATTTATGCACTGCTCTGTGTCGTACTGTCTATTGTGTATATGTTTTTCCCGGTACTCTCTCCTGCCTGCCAGGATCTTGCGCTTTTTGGCAATCCGAAAAAAATGTTAGAACAGGCAGAAGAAGAACTTGCCACATTGCCGCAGCTTGCAACAGAAGATATGTTTATCACGGAACATTTTTTCATCGAAACTTCCGTTTATGGCAACGCGATCGTACCGATCGATCAGATCATATGGATCTACAAATATTCCACGCTGCACAAGTTCTTCTGGTATCATTTCAGTATCTCATATACACTGCATATCAGTGCAAATAAGCATCTGTATATCCAGTGCCCGAAAAATATCAAATCCGACATCGACGGTATCATTGATTATCTTTCGGAGGCAAACCATAATATTCTTGTGGGATTTAATGAGAAAAACCGCCTGAAAGTACAGGAAATACAGGGAACACCGATGCATTTCGAAAAATTTATCGCTTTCTTAAATAAGCGTGTATAGACAATCCCATATATTTTTCTTTCCAAATGAAAGGAGGCAGGTGAAATCATCACCCGCCTCTTTTTTTGCGTTCTGTTTTAACTATATAACCCTATTGATCCCTGTAAAATTTACTAATCTTTGCTGATTCCGTTTTTTCTGCCTATATAAACCCAACAATCCCGGAAAATTTTACCTGCACGATGTGCTGATCGACTCGATCGCCACTGCACCGCCGCGCACAACCTCGATCCGGTGGAATTTGGATTTTAACAGAGCGATCAGTTCATTGTTGCGTCGTTCTGTCAGTTTGCACTCTAAGAGTACACTGTCGTTTCCGATATCTGCCACCTGCACATTAAATACCTGTGCGATCTGGAATACTTCAAGTTTTCCAGCCTCATCGACATCTAACACTTTCGCAAATAAAATCTCCTTCATGTGGATCGGCACATCTGTAAGATCGATGACTTTAATGACCTCGACCATACGGTTCAACTGCTTTTTGATCTGCTCAAATGTGATATCATCACTGGTCACACAGATCGTCATTCTTGAAACTGTCTCATCCTCTGTTGTACCAACCGTAAGACTCTGGAGATTGTAAGATTTTCCGGAAAAAAGACCGGATACTTTTGCTAAAACGCCTACCTGGTTTTCCACATATAATGCAATCCATCTATTTTTCATATCCGTATCCTCTCCTATTTCAAAATCATCTCGTTCATTGGATTTCCGCTCTTTACCATAGGAAGTACGATCTCATCTGTGGAAATCATAAATTCAATGATCGTCGGGGCATCTGTATAAGTACGTGCCTCATCAAGTGCTGCCTGGATATCCTCCTCTTTTTCCACCCGGATACCATGTGCACCATAACTCTTCGCTAATGCAATAAAATCCGGTGTATATGGAGGGCAGGATGCATTCGGCCCCTTACAGTTCGCCGGACAGGTTCTTCTTCTCCGCAGACAGGTTGCCTCGTAACGTTTTCCATAAAACAACTGCTGCATCTGACGTACCATGCCAAGATAATAGTTATTGAACAGACAGATGATCACCGGTGCTTCCTGTACCACCGCCGTTGCCATCTCCTGAATATTCATCTGAAAACCGCCGTCACCGGTAAAGCAGACGACTTCCTTATCACGATTACCGATCTTTGCCCCGATTGCTGCCGGGAATCCAAATCCCATTGTGCCAAGTCCACCGGATGTGATCAGCTGATGCCAGGAATCTAACTCTAAGTACTGTGTTGCCCACATCTGATGCTGGCCGACATCTGTTACATAAACAGCCTCCCCAAAAGTACGGTTTACATGCTCAAATACCATCTGCGGTGTCATGCCACAGTCTCTGCGCATCTCAAGCGGATTTTTCTTATCCCACTCTGCGATTTCTTTCTGCCACTGTTCTGTATCCTTTGATTCTGCCCATTCAAGCAGCTTTTCCAACGCTAAATTAGCATCCGATACGACCGGAACATCCACAACGACATTTCTGGAAATAGATGCCGTATCCACATCGATATGCACGATCTTAGCTTTCGGTGCAAATTCATTTAAATCTCCGGTTATACGGTCATTAAATCTGGTTCCGATGGAAAAGAGCACATCACATTTGCTGACTGCCATATTTGCCGCATATTTTCCATGCATGCCACTGTTACCAACATAAAGTGGATGGCTCGTCGGGATCGAACCTTTTCCCATGATCGTCGTAACAACCGGAATCTGCATCTTCTCTGCTAACGCAAGCAGCTTATCATTTGCATGCGCAATATTGATACCACCTCCGGCAAGAATCAGCGGTTTCTTTGCGGTACGGAGCAGTTTGTATGCTTTTTTCAACTGTCCGATATGTACCGAATCATTCGGCTTATAACCACGGATCTGGATATTTGACGGATATTCTGCCGGTCCTGCTGCCGTCTGGATATCCTTTGGAATATCAATCAGTACCGGCCCAGGCTTGCCGGTGGATGCGATATAAAATGCCATCTTGATGATCCGACCTAAATCTTCTCGTCTGCGCACTGTTACGCCATATTTTGTGACACTTCTTGTCATTCCGACAATATCTACTTCCTGAAACGCATCATTTCCTATTAAAGACAGTGGAACCTGTCCCGTAAAACAAACTAACGGAATACTGTCATAATGTGCATCTGCAAGTCCTGTGATGATATTCGTTGCCCCAGGTCCGCTTGTTACCAGACATACACCGACTTTTCCGGTAGATTTCGCATACCCTTCTGCTGCATGTATCAGTCCCTGTTCATGTCTCGGCAGGACGACGTCAATACTATCCTGTTTATATAATTCATCGAAAAGATCTGTTACAGTACCGCCCGGATAACCGAAAATGGTATCCACGCCCTCTTCCTGCAGCGCTTTTACAAATAATTTTCTGCCTGTTATATCCATATCGTCCTCCCAAAAAACCAAGGTATTTTTCTTTCAAAAAACTATATCCCATCTTACCGGGAAATGCAATGATTTTATTTATCCAATCAGACCGACTGATTTTAATATAAAAATCCATCCGGTCAGCGTAAATGCTGCAAGCAGCGTTGTCGTCACGATCACACTCGCCGTCAGTACACCATCATTATTCATGCTTTTCGCCATGATATAACAGCTCGGTGTTGTCGGGGATGCAAGCATGATCAGTATCGCGATCATTTTTTCCCCGCTAAATCCCATCCAGGCTGCAACCGGAAGAAAAATAAGCGGCTGGATCACCAGTTTGATCATAGATGCCGCGATCGTCGGTTTTATTTTTGCGAGTGCTTTTCTCCCCTCAAATCCGGCTCCGATCGTGATCAGTGCAAGCGGTGTTGCCATCTGCGCCACACTGTTTACCGTCTTATTTATGATCGTTGGAAATTCGATTCCGGAAAGTCCCACGATCAGTCCCGCTAAAATACCAAGAATGATCGGATTTTTAGCAATTCCGACACATGCCTCTTTGATCTTTTCTTTTCCATTTACTCCGCTCGCATTTTCGCCCTCGAAAGTCAGCACGATCACAGAAAAAATGTTGTAAAGTGGTACCGCACTGACGATCATCAGCGGTCCCATCGCCGAAGTTCCGTAAATATTCTGGATAAAAGCAAGCCCCATGACCGCTGCACTGCTGCGGAACGATGCCTGCACAAATGCGCCCCGCATGGACTTATCTTTCAGAAAAAGTTTCACACCACCCCAGATCAGCCAGAAACATGCTGTACTTACCAGTGCACAGAATAACACATATTTTAAATCAAATACTTCTCTGATATCCACACCTGCGATATCGCGAAACAGCATAAACGGCAGCGTCACCTTAAAATTAAAACGATTTGCCACCGTAACAAAATTGTCATTTAACATTCCGATCTGTTTTAAAAAATAACCGATGACCATAACTAAAAAAATCGGGAACGTCACATTGATACTGTAAATAAAATTTTCCATCTTCGCTGCACTGCTTTCCGTTTTAGTTTATTTATTTTCTGACTCTCTCATACCGGTAAAAATAATACTCCAGATCAAAATATGTCTGTTCTTCACTGTCCGCTGTTACCTGCCATGCCGGATCTGCATCCAGATCCGGAAAATGTGCATCTGCATCATATGCAAAATCAATCTTTGTGACATGTGCCACATCACACTCATCAATGAGCTGCCTATATACGGATTCGCCGCCGATCACATAAATATCTTCACTATCGTACTTTTTCAGTTCTTCATGAAGTTCTTCCATATCATGTACGATCAAAGCTCCCGGAACCCGGAACTTTTTATCATGTGTCAGCACAATATTCGTCCGCCCCATCAGTGGAAGTCCATTCGGAAATGTTTCTAACGTTTTCCGCCCCATCACAACTACTTTTCCCATCGTTGTTTCACGGAAAAACTTTTGATCTGCCGGAATCCGGACTAACAATTCATTTTTATTACCGATCGCCCAGTTTTCATCTGCTGCAACAATTATATTCATAAAAATTTCTATCCTCCATCCACAATACACTTCTTTCCCTGTGCATTGTTGTTTTCTGTCTGTCCATACTCTTTCAAACTCTCATTTTAACCAATTTCCCCAAAAATGACAAGGTGTATTTCTATTGCTTTTTGGGGCAGAATGGGGTATATTATCAATATGTTTATATGATTTTTACCTATGCATCAGCATGTAAATAATAATACGGAGGATAATTATGAGTCAGGCAAAAGTTGACCGCTATAAAGAAGAGAAAGCAAACCGCAAAAAGATTCTCGCAAAGGAAAAAAGAAAACGCATCGCAGGTATTATCTGTGGATGGGTAATCGCAGTCCTTATCGTTGGCTGGGCAGGATATTCCGGTTATCATGCATATGAAAAGAGCAGACCGATCAAAACGATCTATGCCAATCTTGACGCAGTAAATGATTATATGAATACACTCGATACAGAAGAATAACATTTCAACAAAAAGGTTCCGGAACATCCGGAACCTTTTTTACATAACATATCATCTGCAGACCAGCCATTCTTTTTCCATGCTCTGTCAATCTGCTTCCCCCTCTGCGATCTCTGCTTTTGCAAGTGCATTCTCGATCGCATTTAACAGTACGACCGATGTATACTGATTATCCTTATTATATGTAATTCCTTCCGTTGACTGCTGTTTTATCACCTGTTCGCTGACATTTTCCAATGCCGGTTCCATAAGCGGATACATTGTCGCTACTGTTTCATCCAGACTGAGCAGGGAAATAGATTGTATACGATTTTCATCTACAATGACCTGTATATCAGCTGACTGACTGCCCATCATTACCGACGATGTATATACACCTGCTGTATACTGCATCGTTGGCTCTGCCCCATTCTTCTGTTTTTTCGGCAAAAACATGAAAAGCAGCAATATAATCAATACGATCCCAAGTCCGACAAATATCGCTGTATAGATAACCTCCTTCATATGAAGGACTACGATCCTCGTCTTTGCGCTCACCCTGTACCTCCATGGTATCGATTGTTATATTGTATGAATCCAAAGCATATTACATGCATGCTTCTTTTAAACATTCTTCATATTCTCTTACCGGCAATGGCCGTGAAAAATAATATCCCTGTATATCATCACAGTCCAGATTGCACAAAAACATCAGCTGTTCCACAGTCTCTACACCCTCAGCCGTGATCTCCATTCCAAAACTCTGCGCCAGTTTTGTGATAGAATTCAACAATTTCTCCCCATTGTCATCTCCGATATAATCAACCAGACTCTTATCCAGCTTGATCGTATCAAAATGCATCCGGTTTAATGTGGAAAGGGACGAATAACCACTTCCGAAATCATCCAGAAGTATCTTAAATCCTGCCGTGTGAAACTGTTCTAACAGATTAAATATTTCGTTATTATCGATTGTTGCACTCTCTGTGATCTCCAGTTGGATATATTTTGAATCAAGATCATACGAACGGATAATGCTTTCATATTTTTCAACAACATTCGAATAATAGAGACTGACACGCGAAATATTTACTGAAACAGGAAACATCTTCTGTCCCTGTTCCTGCCAGGCTTTCTGCTGCCTGCACACAGCCCGGAACACATACTCATCAAGTCTTATGATGTTGCCATTTCGCTCAAACAGAGGAATAAATTTAAGCGGAGGAATAAGGCTTCCATCCTGTCTCCTCCAGCGTACCAGTGCCTCTGCACCTACAAGTTTTCTGGTATGTGCGCTGTATTTGGGCTGATACCAGATCTCAAACTCTTCTTTTTCAAGTGCCATCTCAAAATGATCTTCCAGTTCACGATTTTCCTGGATACTCTCATGATTCAGTTCATCATAAAACATGTAGTGTCTGTCACGTCTTCCTTTGATCTGGTGCTTTGCCAGAACAGCATTTCCATATAAAGGATCGATCTCATCCAAAACCATTGTATGATAAATTCCAAACACCGGAAAAAGATTTGGTATCTCTAAACGCTCCGGTATCTCTTCTATCTTTTTGATCACACGTTCCAGTCTCTCTTTGATTGCGTCCTGATTTTCTTCCATCCAGAACAATACAAACCGGTCAGCATTCACATGTGCCACCAGTTCATTATCACCCTTCTCATTTTCAAATATCTCACTTACAGCCCGCAGCACCTCGTCACCTTTTTTCACTCCACAGGTACTGTTGATCAGTTTAAAATCCGCAAGATCCATGGCTGCCAGCCATCCAGCACCATCTTTTTTGCTCTTTGCCTTTTCCTTAAATGCTGCAAAATTATCTCCTAATGTGACAGGATCCTGATATGCAAGCGAAATAAGTTCTTTTTTACTCTTACGCCATGAATAAATATATACTCCGACACTGACTGATATTATAACCAGAATGATAACGATCAGGCTGTTGATCGCATCCATAACCACCTGCATACGGTTTGTCAGAACACTTTCCGATGCCGCTGTGACAACATACCATTCATCACCGGTTTCCTCTATCTTAAGCGGCATATAATAATAAAGAGAAACTTCCTTACGTTTTGGATCCATTCCATAACCGCTTTTTCCTGACTTCATATCACTGATCATACGGCTCTTTGCAGCATCATCATTTTCATCTGCTGAAATATCGGCAGTAAAAATATTTTTACCAATTCCCCATTCCCTACTGTTTCCGGAAGCAGCAATGATCATACCATCCATTTTTACAATATAATTAAAAGCCTGACCTTCAAATATCTCATTTTGCAGGCATCCCTCAAACATTTCATATCTGCCAGTTGCAAATAAAACGCCTTTTACCGTTTTTTGATCTTTTTCATATACCGGTACACTGAATGCATTTACAATTTCATCTGAACCATCAATCTGGTCTTCAAATGTATCCGTCAGACGTTGTTTTCCCTGCATCGACTGTCTGAATGTCTCTCTGTCGGACATATCCAGATGATACCCGTCTGTCGTCTGTGCTATCCCATCTGACGCGATATATCCCATACGTTTGAACTGGTATGTCTCCACAAATCCCTGTAATCTATCAACAAAAATGCTCTCGTCCCCATCTGAAAACTCTCTGGCAAGACTTGAAAGCAGACGAAAACGTGTACTTACTTCTTTCTCAATCAGTATCTCATTCTGCTCAGCCATCCCCTCTATGCTGCTCATCAACTGTTGCTGTAAACTATTTCTGATCTGCCCAAAACATCCAAATAGTGCTATTCCAAAAATCAGTAATATCGCACATAAAACCGCCACATTACGAATTCCCTCATTTTTTTTATACATTATGCCACCCCTTTGGCTTTTCCATGTCTGATTTAAAATCTTCCTGTGACCATTTTCCTATACTTTCCATTATAACATTCTTCATTTATGAGTTCCAGCCTAAAAAATGACGTTTTCATTCTGTTTTTCATTTTTTTTCGCCAAAAAACAGTGCTTTCCTTTCAAAGGAAAAAATTTGCAAAAAATAATTGACAATTATCCTTTTCCATGGTAAGATACCAAATGTGTCTGGCAAACAGATACATAAACATTTCATATATGCGCGAGTGGCTCAGTTGGTGGAGCACGACCTTGCCAAGGTCGGGGCCGCGGGTTCGAGTCCCGTCTCGCGCTCTTGTATCTGATATACAGATATATAAATTTTCATATGTGCGCGAGTGGCTCAGTTGGTGGAGCACGACCTTGCCAAGGTCGGGGCCGCGGGTTCGAGTCCCGTCTCGCGCTCTCTTTCATCAAAAAGGACATCATTCAGATGTCCTTTTTTTGATAAATCGAGTCCTGCCGGACTCGAACTTTCGAGTTTCTTCGCTTCCGCTCCGGTCCGCGCATAGCGGACATCCACCGGATGTCCTGCGCCGTCTCGCGCTCTTATTCTGTTACTTATAATCCCCTGATACATCCATATACTCCCGTTTTCCGGATATATAATCTTCATGGGCAAGTTCCGGATCTTTCCCCTTGAATACAGTACACAGTCCACACATATCACAATCTGCGATACATTTAAAGGTATCCTTAATATATTGCTTGTCCACATGATATCTTCGACGAAGAAGAGAGGGAATTGCTTCTACTCCATTTCTAAATTTTGCGTATTCAGAAAATTCTTCCGTTTACATGTACTGTAATTGTTTTACTGATTGTCTGCGTAGGTAAAAGGAACCGGTTTTCCGATTCCCTTTACTGTCTAAAAATTATTTTTCATCTTTTGTATTGCACAGCATACTTTTACCTAATATATTACTATATATGTCAAGATCTTCATCCTTGAACACATTGAAAATAACTTTCATCTGACTTCCTGTTTCCGCATAGTATTTACGCACTGTTTCCACTGCTATTTGGGCAGCGCGTTCATTTGGAAACATAAATACTCCCGTAGATATACAACAGAAAGCAATGCTTTTCACTTCGTATTTTTCTGCAAGTTCCAGACAGGAACGATAACATGAAGCTAAAAGTTCCTCGTCCTTTTTTGTGACTGCCCACTGAACGATCGGACCTACTGTGTGAAGGATATATTTTGCAGGAAGATTATAGCCGGCAGTAATCTTTGCCTTTCCTAGCTCCTCCTCATGCCCCTGCGCTGTCATGATCTCATACATTTTAAGACGAAGTTCAACTCCGGCATAGGTGTGGATAAAATTGTCAATACAGGCATGCATTGGTGAAAAACAGCCTAGCATCTGCGAATTGCAAGCATTTACAATAGCATCACATTTTAACGTTGTGATATCACCCTGCCAGATATAAAGTCTTTTATCCGATGAAACCGGCTTTAAATCTTCGATATCTGTGATTCCGCGTTCCAGATTTCTTTCTTTCAGATAGTCATCCTGAATTTTTAAAAATTCTTCACTGACCGGTTTCGGCAATCTGACATTCATTAGGGAACGAAGCAGTTTCTCCTGTTCTTCCCTTTGATCCGGTATTCTCTGTCTGAAAATTTTTTTATCTTCTTTTAAAAGATAATTGATCAGATATTCCCGTCTTTCATTCTGTGTCATGATAACCTCCATATATCTGTGATTGCATGGGTCATATCTCCGCCGATCCCAACTGCACGTATTCCAAAGCTTTCCGGGACAACAGCTTCCTCTTTATTCAGTCTGATCAGGCTGTAAGAGGCATTCTCCCGCACCATTTTTTCAAAAGGAAACCTGATTATAATTGGTGTGTTAAATCCAACCCCAAGCTCGATCAGTACAACTTTTTCTGACTGGTGCTGCTCCAAGAAATCTGCATACCTGTCAGCCGCCTCATGCCATGCTTCATCCTCCACAAAATAATTATCGCATCTTAAATTCATAGCCATATTTCCACCACATACCGGACATTTTGGCACCAGTTCTGATGGGATCAGGCAGTCTTTTCTTGCGGCATCCATCTTCTGAAATAATTCTTTTGCATCATAAGTCTTTGGATGACAGCCTCTCTGACACTGTATTTTCCCATAATCTCCCTGTGTCGCAAATATCCTGTTCTCTGCAAATCCCGCCAGTCAACATGGGTTTTTTTTATCTTTTTGAAAATCATGCCGCACCTCTTTTCTTAATGCACTGTTTCAGACAAATTTCTGTACATCTTCCACAATGCAGGCAGTGATTCTGGTTGATCACAACTGGCTTTGCTGATGTATCAATGCATTTCTGCGGACAGACAGAATAGCATAATTTACAGCCGATGCAGCCCTCTCCGGCAATATATCCGGTCTGTACTGTATTTCCATTGCCAATTATGATCGTATCCCGCACTATATTGGAAGGATCACTGATATCAAAATATTCTCCCTGTGCCTCACATAACCAGAATACTTCAAGTGCCGCTCTTGTATCACCCGGATAAATTCCTTTCATGTAAGGATTTTTCTCAAACATGATATCAAGATGCTTCTTACCGATATTTTTCACCGTTCCACGAAGTGACACTGCTATTTTTGCCTTTGTTGCTGATATCGCCACATATTGCTGCAGCATTAGCTGCGCATAAAATTCTTTGCCTTTTGCTGTGAGAAAATAAACACCTCAGTGTCCCTCCTTTTAGAACAGGTGTGAGTCTCTTATATATTACGGTAATTAAAATTCGTATGGCGGGTTACCGGAAAAATCTGCGATAACACCATGTGGATTTTCAAGATAAAATACCTCAAAGATTGGGTTATCTGCTGTCTGATACTGTCCTTTCACGATCGGATTGTTCATACATCCTTCCTTAACACTCATGTTGTTTTCAAATACTGCCTTGCCATGGAGACGGATCCATGCATACTCCGGTGAAGAAACGGATACCTCGATTTCCGGATTCTCTAACATATCCTTGTAAACATCCTTTGTGTTGTTTGTGCAGAACCAGAGTTTTCCATCCTGCTCAAAACAGAACATAAATGGACGGCATTTTGCCTTTCCGTCACGTCCTACTGTTGCTAAATACTGAACTGGGTTTGCCTGTAAAAATTCTACTACTTTCTGCATAAAATAGTACCTCCTAAGTTTTTTATTGTTGTTTTGTTTTTTGATGTAATGTTATTTGTTACATCTAATGGTTGTACTATATCACGCCTTTGATGTAATGTCAATAGTTACATCATTTTTTTATCCCGTATTCCCCTGATATGGGTAATCAAAGTTTTTGAGGGGCTACGATCTACTAAAAAACAGGACTAATCAGTTACAGTTACTGGTTAATCCTGTTTTCTTTTTGCCCTTCTTTGCTATGATTGTTTTGCGGAAAATAACCAAAGCGAAAGGAGGATACATGAATAGTATACGAATTGCCTTTTCACCTTTATTTACATGGCGCGCAAACCAAAAGGCGCTAAAAACTTCATGTTTTCAACGCCTTTGTCCGTAAATTTATCATTTGTATGTACTATAGATGATTGTTTTGATTTTGTCAAACTGCTGTAGCAGTACATATCCTGCCACAAACATCAGCAAATGTCCCATGCTCTCGAATGCAACGGACACATCATTGCACCAGGCAACCGGTATTGCCGCGAAAATTTCACATAACACAAGACCGCCCACCGGATGAAAACATGCCATCCATTTTGGCAGTGCAAACCGTCTGGTCAGGATCAGATAGACCATCACCACAGACATTCCGATATCCATAACCAGATAATAAATCATAAATGGAAGCAATATGTACATGCCGACCTGATTTGTCACATCTGCTGCCTGTTCAAATGTACTTCCCATTCCATAAGATGTTTTAAAGATAATCGGCAACAGGCAGCACATAATATGGATAAACAACACAGATATTAATCCTGCTGCAGAACTGAAATCAAACAAACGCTTCATTGCCAGGGCATGCCCCTTTGGATTCCTGCTGCAGGCATCTGTCACTATATGCCTAAGTTCCTTAAGCGCAATCCAGTATAACGGCATTGCCGCTGCTGCTAAAAGAATAGATACCTCAAAACGCCACATAGACATTGCTGGCCAGTTGGAATTGACAAATAACCCAACCTCTTTATTGCCGCTTCCTTTGACATCCAAAAGCCAGTCACCGATCATAAAAAGCGCCATTGCCGCAATTCCTGCAAGCATTGCTCTTTTTTGCTTCTCTTTTTCCATTTTGGTTTCCTTTCTGTACGTCTTTATTTTTCTGTTGACGTTTATATGTTAGTCTTTTCTAACTCCCGTGTCAACGAAAATAATATTCTTATGTGTCCGCAACTGGTGTCACTTCCTATCTCCGTATAAACTTGAGTTTCCACAAACTGTAATAAAAAGTGAGTATATCTTCCTAAAGTACCAATCTGCTAAATTTTTGAATGATTTTGAATAGCAGTGTTCTGATTAGAGATACTTTAATAACCACCACCGGAGCTGGGCTTTGGGAGAAATATTCTTTTTCTTTTATAGTATCCGCTGTTTGTATAATTGCAACTTTTAGCGCATGGATTTCTGATTTCATGGAAATGTGAGCCAGAAATGCCATGCATAAGGTAATGTAAAAATTAAGTGCATTGATAGCTTTCAGTTTGCGAACACGAAAGTTTTCAAACTGGAACATTTGCTTCTTACAGCAAAAATATTCCTCTATTTTCCAGCGTGAGAAATAGGTTCTTGCCACTTTGATTACTGCTTGTAAGTACACAAGCCTCTGTAACATGATAGCCCTTTTTGTAAACATTTTTTTTAGATGTACTTTCTGAACCATCCCGGACTATGCCAAGCGACTCAAACTGATATCCATCAGGTTTTACAACATCACTATCATCGATATGGATGACCGGATCTGATGGAATCCACTTTTTTATTAACTGAAGATAAGAAGCAGCTGCAACGGTAGGAGTACCTTTTTCAAGGTGTCTGGATAAACGGTCAACAATGTTGATCTTTTGGGAAGGTTCATGGAGCTGATCTGCAACCTCTGTTAACAGACAACTGCCAGAAGCCAGCATGCCATAAGTGATATCAGCAGTAAACTTCTTTTCTGGCTTAGAAAGATGTTCAGAAATCTTATTTGTAAAAGTTAAAATTTCCCGTTTTATTTGATGTAAAATTAACCACAGGGAATCCTCCTCTTTTTTTGTTTAGTATGATTTTTTTGTAGTGATTAAATTTTACATCAAAAAGGAATAGGATTCCTTATATTTTGGACATTTTTGAAAGTTGTTTATAGCAATGCCTATAAAAACGGGGTTTTGTGAATAGAAGTACGGAAACTCAAGCGTATAAAATATTGACGTTTCCACCCAAATAGACTAGGATAGAATTTGAATGATAAAAAAGCAAAACAAGGAGGATTTTATGTTAGATAAAATGATTGGTTTTATCGGTGCCGGCAATATGGGAAGCGCCATGATCGGCGGTATTTTAGATGCGTCTTTGGTGACGACCAGCCAGATCATCGCAAGTGCACATTCTCCTGAGACACTTGATAAAATCCGTACAAAATTTTCGATAGAGACAACACAATCGAATGAAGTTGTTGCAGAACGAAGCGATATTTTATTTCTCGCTGTAAAACCAAATAAATTTGCGGAAGTGCTTCCACAGATCAAAGATCATTTAAAACCGGACTGTATCGTAGTTTCCATCGCAGCCGGACAGCCGATCTCAAATATTGAAGCAATACTTGGCAAAATCAAGCTGGTACGCGCCATGCCAAATACCCCGGCGCTTGTCGGAGCTGCAATGAGTGCACTCTGTCCAAACGACAAGGTAACAGCTGAGGAAGTAAAACTTATCGAATCATTATTCAACAGCTTCGGTCGTGCGGAAGTCGTACCGGAGAGCATGATGGATGCCGTTGTCGGTGTTTCCGGTTCTTCTCCTGCCTACGTCTATATGTTTATTGAAGCAATGGCAGATGCCGCTGTCGCAGATGGAATGCCGCGCACCCAGGCATATAAGTTTGCCGCACAGAGCGTTTTTGGTGCTGCAAAAATGGTTTTAGAGACCGGAAAACATCCGGGAGAATTAAAAGATGCAGTCTGCTCTCCTGGCGGTACGACCATTGAAGCGGTTGCAGCTTTAGAACATGGCGGTTTTCGTGATACCGTGATCTTTGCACAACGCGCATGTTCCAAAAAATCATACGATATGAGTCATAACTCCTGATAAGGATGTACATTCTTCTGTATCATCGGATTTATGATCAGTTCTGATTTCAATAATATAATTTGGAGGTTTTCTTATGTGGGCTTACGAAAGTGTTTTTTATCAGATATATCCGCTTGGATTCTGCGGTGCTCCGTTCGAGAATGATGGTGTTTTAGAGCATCGTATTTTAAAGGTCAATGACTGGATTCCTCACATCAAAAAACTTGGTGCCAATGCGATTTATTTTTCTCCGGTCTTTGAGTCTGACACACACGGATATAATACCAGGGATTATACAAAGATCGATACCAGACTTGGCACAAATGAGGACTTTGCCACAGTCTGTGACAATCTTCACAAAGAAGGGATCAAAGTCGTATTAGATGGTGTATTCAACCATGTCGGTCGTGGTTTCTGGGCTTTTCGGGATGTTTTGGAGAAAAAGTGGGATTCCCCGTACAAAGACTGGTTCCATATCAGTTTTGACGGTAATTCCAACTATAACGACGGTCTGTGGTATGAAGGCTGGGAAGGCAATTATGACCTGGTTAAATTAAACCTGAGAAATGAAGATGTCATCCAGCATATTTTTGCTGCGATCAAAGGCTGGGTAGAAGAATTTGATATTGACGGTCTGCGACTTGATGTCGCTTACTGTCTCGACCATGATTTTCTGCGACGTCTGCGCAGTTTCTGTGACAGCTTAAAACCGGACTTCTTCTTAGTCGGTGAAACGTTACACGGCGATTACAACCAGTGGATGAATGATTCCATGCTCCACTCTGTGACCAACTATGAGTGTTACAAAGGACTTTATTCCAGTTTTAACAGCATGAATATGTTTGAGATCAACCATTCCCTGCTTCGCCAGTTCGGTCCTGACAACTGGACACTCTACAAAGGCAGACATCTGCTCTGCTTCGTGGACAATCATGATGTCACAAGAATTGCAAGTATCCTGACCAACGAAAAACATCTGCCGCTGATCTACGGCCTGCTCTTCGGTATGCCTGGTATCCCATGTGTCTACTATGGCAGTGAATGGGGCGCAAAGGCGAGAAAAGAAGAAGGCGATCCGGCTTTACGTGCCTGCTTCTTGGAACCGGAATGGAATGATCTTTCTGATATAATCAGCCGTCTCGCCGAGATCAAAAAGAACTCTGAGGCATTAAATTACGGCTCTTTCCGCTCTGTACTCTTAACAAACTGTCAGTGCATTTTCGAGCGTAAGAGTGAACATGAACGCATTTATGTAGCGATCAATGCGGATGAAAACAGTTTCCACGCAGATTTTGATGCCGGATGCGGCACGGCACAGGAACTGATCACCGATACACCGCATGATTTTGGCGGTGGAACGGATCTTCCGGGTTACTCTGTGGCTGTATGGAAGATGGAACATTAGAAATACATATACAGAAATGGGCAGAAACCGGTAATCCGGCTCTGCCCAATTTCTATCTATTGATCCGATATTCAGATTGGCGGATATCTCTTACATTATCGACTGCCATCCTCATTTTACGGAACCCAATATCTGATGATCTGTACGATCTGTCCCTGTCTGACTGTGATCACTGTATTGTTACAATTAAATGCCATATCACTATTTTCAATGGCTGCCGGCAGATCATTTAGCTCTACGACCAGCAGGTCTGACTCCTGATTCTGATCTGCCTGATCTTCAAAGGTTACATCCTCAGATAAAGGAAGTGTTACTTTGCCTACTGAATAATAAACCGGATAATCATCCAAAGTCACCGTACGATACAATCCGTCATCTTCCATCAGATCAATTCCATCATTTTCAATGCCTCCATTGATCTGGACAGATCCTGTTTCGGAATCTGCATTATCTTCTGCTGCAGTTTCTGTGTCTGCCTTAGTTTCTGTATTTGCACTTGTCTGTGCATCTTGTGCAGACTTTCCGCATCCGATTACAGAAGCTGCAGTCAGCATCGTTCCCACTAAAATAAAGGTCAACAATTTTTTCTTCATACTCTTGACTTCATGTCCTTTTTTTAATGGTACGATTATAACACAATAATGTTTTCATTTTATTCGGACTCTGTGATCCGGAAATCACCAGCATCTTTTGACTTGATATTCATCGTGATACAGCAGTCTGCCATGTGCTCATAATTGACCTCCAGCTCATAATTGACCTTGACATCAATATCATTTTCCGTCTCCCGCACATCCACACTTTTTGCATCGATCCCAATCAGAAGGCTTCCATATGGCGTATAATAATACGTCACATTCTTCCGGTTCTTCTCGAACATCATATGTACATTCGAAACACCTCTCTTGGTGATATCCATAAAATCATCATTCAGTTTTATGATGTTTCGTGTTGTCTGGGAAAATCCCTCGTTGACTTCATCATAGATGATATAATGTTTTCCATTTTTTTTATAATAACTGCCGGATGTGATCAGTTCCACGGATTCATTATCAGTTTCCGGTGAAAACTGAAGCCCGCTGATAGTTACCAGTACTTCTTTTGTCATCCTGATCCTCATTTCTAATTTAACCCTGCCTGATTTTTGCAGGATTATTTATCTTAAATTGCCTTATTATATTATATGTTTTTTTTTTATTATTCAATACTATTTTTCTTGATATTTTGAAATCTCTTTCTATAATGGTATATAGAAAATATGTAAGTGCTTTCATTTTTGGGATAAGGTATTTACAGAGAGTATTTTACTGCCTAAATTTATACAATAGACTGTACGCTTTGCCTATGGAACAGGCAACCTACTCGGCAGTGGTGCCCTGGATGTTATCATGAATCCACTGATGGGTTTTATCTCCGACAGCTTTTATAAAACAAAGCCCGGTCAACGATTTGGACGAAGACGTTTCTTTATCCTGATTGGAATCCCCCTTATGTGTCTGTACCCGCTGTTATGGGTGGAAATATGAATTTCTGGTATTATCTGTCCACCTATATCATGTTTGAGATCGTATATACCAGCGTCATGATCCCATACAACACACTTCCGGTAGAAATGACGGATTATTTTGACCAGAGAACTTATCTTGCAGGTTCAAAAGCCATGTTTGGAAAAGTTGCAAACTTCCTCGGTGCCGCACTTCCGGGATTTTTCATCAGCATTTATGAACAGGACTCTCTGACTCCGTTCTTCTGTACCGGTGTTGCATACGGAGCAATCCTTATCGTTTCCATGATTCTGCTCTACACGAACTCCTGGGAGCGTCCGAGTGACGAGGTTGAGGATGAGAGCGTGGCAAACGTTTTTGAAGGTTTCAAAAAGCTCTTTACGGATATCTTATCTACTTTAAAGATCCGTACTTTCCGCCACCATCTTGGAATGTACCTGTTCGTTTTCGGCGCAGAATGGCTTTTTACCGCAGCATTTACCTAAAACCGTTTATCGCCGCCCTCACCGGTGTTCCTTACGAGCACTGCTTTGGCAATAACAACATCGGATATAAAGTACATCATACTTCCCATTAGATAAAAAATCTGATGACACATATCCGATACCGGGATTATTTTCCCTTTTCAATGTAAGCGTTTTCATTATCCTCACATAACTGGTTTAAAAATGTGAGGTAACGGAATCTTACTTTATAATCGCCACTCTCAAGTACTTTCTGATATTCCTCATCAGAAAGTACTTTTTTTAATGAACTTTTCGCATCCTCATCGATCACCTCGTACATCGTATCCGAAAAGCACATGTTCGGATACATCACACACCACCAGTTATGTCCCTTTCCCGCACCGATGATAATCTCCAATGCTTCATAATTTCCTGCCGGAAATGTGTACGCACCATATGTTTTTACTGGGAAATCCGTTTCTTTCAGGCAGATATCCACATCATAATCAAATCCTTTGTCTGCAATGACTTTCTTCGCCGTCTGCTTCATATTTTCCATGTTCTTCCAGATCACGATTTCTGAACTGCTGCGGTCAGACACATCCTTTAACAGTTCTGACATATGGATACCGACGGCATCCCGCACAGCAAGTTTTAAGTCCTGATCCTCTTTGGCATCACTGTTTGCGATCACATGAAAGCGTATGATCTTTTCTGCGATACCTTTTTGCATTTCAAGCCTCTGTTCATACCGCAATCCAATGATACAGGCAAAAGAAAATAAGAAAAACAGGGTTATGTACAGGAAATCTTTTTTATATTTTATGATCGGTAATTTCATTGGAATACTCCTTTTCTGTTTGATAGCAGGAGTATTCCACTTATTTTTGTTTTTATACAAAACCTGTTAACAAAATCTATTGTTATCATTTTAAAACAATGTTATTATTTTCCATATAATCAAATTTGTACGCATTAAAAGAAAGGAATCCGTATGGCAGATCATTCCCATCCAGATATAAAAATTTTCTCCGATGAAAATATTTCTCTCGCTGAAAAGATCGTAACTGTAATCCAATATCTCATAGGATTATCTGCTATCGCACTGATCCTCTTACAATTCATAAATGCTTATGAAACCTTCTATATTTTTACGCCACTGCTTATTATCTTCTGGCTGATCAATGCATGGTTAAACAACAAAAGGAATCGGAGTTATAAAAAGGATCTGATTTTGGCAGGGATCTTTCTCTTTGGACTGGTGATCGGGGCTATTTTATAAGATTCGGGTGGCAAAAGGGGACTTTTAATTTCTTGATTGGCAAATTGCACAAAACAGTGCCTATTTTGTTCCGATGTCCGAAAATTAGTCCCTGCTTCGTGCAATTTACCGGCCACTAAGTTATGAAACACCTTTTGCCACCCGAATCTTTCTAACCACCACCTTTTCACTCACCCAGATTTACCCAGTCAACCTTTACCTTGTAAATTATTTCCATATCTTTTTCATACTGCTTAGGCTGCTTCTGATAAAACAGATACCAGTCCCTGCGCTGTCCGCCCAGTTTTTTATAGCTGTTCATGCAGTCGATCTCCGCTTTTTGTGCGATTATCTGAAAATATTCTGTAATCTGTTTCTCCAGTTCTTCCTTTATATCACCGGATTTTAAGCCTTGACCATATTCTGCCTGTATCTTCTTCCTCCATCCCGGTTTTTCATACAGAATCTCTCCACTACAATTAATTTCTGCGATGACTCTTTTATCTTCTGTCTGCGAAAAAACAATCTGATTGTGCGGATCAAACAGGCGTACATCCACTCCGTCTGCAAGCGTCAGCGTATATTCTTTCATTTGATTCTGGATAAAAAAAGAAAGCATCGCCGTCTGATTGTTAATAAGTCCTGCTGCCTCACCGCGTTTCCAGACATAATACCCCCTCACGGCAGGTTTTTTTTCTGCTTCCCCAACATAGGGGATGAACAGTGTTTCCATTTTATTTTCCTGCTCCTGATAAAGCATGCCAATCGTCGGATACGCAGTCTTTTTGATTTCAGATACATTTTCAAAATAATCTTCCAGATAAGTTCCCACGGACTCTTCCATATTTTCCTGCAGATTTAAAATTGCCTGTGCATCCTCTGCCACCACAAGATAAGTATTTCTTGGCACGTCGCTCTTTTTTTCCAGAATCTCCAGAAAAGCATCCATATTTTCTGCATCCTCTAAAAAGGTCTGATCCAGCAGAATAACCTTCATATGGCTGTAATCCACCACGCGGTTCCCGGACTCATCGGCATTTAGCCATTCCCTGTCAAACTGTTCCATATCACATACTGCCATTTCGATCGGGAAATTGCGTTCCTCAAGTTCTGCCGTGGCACAGCCGGAAAGACCAGTCAGTACAAACAGGACACCTATCATCAGATAAACGCGCAGAATAGGATAATTTTTATGTTTCCATTGTTTCTTATACCGGATGACTGCAAACACCACAGGAATAAGCACCAGAAACGGTGTTCCGATATACCACACAAATTTCTCATACAGTACCGTATTTTCTTTTGAACTGTAAAAGAATACTGCAATGCCAAAAACCACAGCAAACACTGCCGCACGTTCCCACTTTTTCCACAATGTCTGTCTTTTTTTTGCATGATATAAACCATTTAATAACATTTCTGCATAAAATACTGCACTATTTAACAATGCATACAACGTAAAGAACCAGATTCCAAACATAAATGCATCTGCCCTTTTTAAAAATCCACCGGTAATTTTAATCGTACTCATCAGTGTGATCGCCGGAGTCTGCATGTCTGAGAGTGCCGCACCTCCAAACACTCCAAGCAGGATCAGATAAAGTCCTGCCTCCAGGCAGCCGGTGAAAATCAATGCGAGGCGTCCTGCTTTCATCAGGCTTTCCCGTTTTCGCAGATACCCTCCCAGAAACAAAACAAGAAAAATAAGAGATGAACAGATAAACACATAATAACTGCCGGCAAAAAAATCACTTCTTTCCGTAAAAAACACCGGATTCCAATAATCCGTTTTCACCTCATCAAGTGCGGACGCTAACATGATAAAAAGCGGTATCAGGATGATCCAGAATAGCAGTTCATAGACACGCGCCCTGCCCTCGATCCCGCTTAACAGACCATACCAGACTAAACCTAAGATCAGCACAAGCACCAGATAAAATGATTCTCCCCGCAGCAGGTTGTTTAACACCGTCACAGAAAAAAGATATGCCGTATATCCCGCTAACAGCACCAGATATAAAAAATACCCCGCCTGTATGATCTTTCCAAAAAATGTACCACACATGTTTACGGTATATTCTGCAAAACTGCCCTGCATATCCCCCACCGCATAAACCATCAGCTTCAAAAACAAAATTCCTGCCACCGTTCCCGCAATGATACAAAATATTCCATCTCTTCCGCAAAAACCTGCAACCGCAGTCGGGATCAAAAGTGTTCCAAGTCCCAGAAGATCAAAAACCAGAAGCCGGAAAGCCTGACGACCTGAAATCTTTTCGTTCGATGAAAACATAATTTTTTCTCCTTTTTGTTTCAAACATCCTTCATGCTCGTTTTACTGTTTCAAACATCTTTCGTACTCATTTCAAATTTTATTCGAAACATCTTTCATACTTATTTCAATTTCAGTTTCACCCGCTCATCCCGCTTTGCGTAGATCGGGCGCTTGGTCAGTTTCCGTATCGGCAGACGCCACAGAAAGTCCCGCTCGTCTTCATAGTCGGTCAGATCTGCCCCGACAAATGGCATCAGGTACGGGATTCCAAAACTTTTTAAATGTGCCAGATGAATCAGTACAAATAGCAATCCAAGCAGCATACCAAAGTAGCCTAACCATGCACACATTCCGATAAAAAAGAATTTCAAAAGACGGAATGCTGTTGCAAATTCCTCATTCGGTATCGCAAATGAGCATAGCGCTGTAAATGAGATCACGATCACAACGATCGGGCTGACCAGATTCGCCTCGACTGCCGCCTGTCCAATGATCAGTCCTCCGACGATACCGATCGTATTTCCCATGGCACCGGGTAACCGCACACCTGCCTCCCTCAAAAGTTCAAACGAAAGTTCCATCAAGATCACCTCGACCACTGCAGGAAACGGCACCCCGCTTCTTGCATCTGCAAAAGATAAAAGCAGCATAGTTGGCAGTATCTGTGTATGAAAATTTGTCACGGCAAGATAAAATCCCGGCAGTGTCATCGCAAAAAAGGATGCAACATAACGCAATAATCTTCCAAAACTCGCAATTTCCCACCGGTTGTAATAATCATCACTCGTCTTAATAAACGAATTATAATCTGTCGGCAGGATCAGCCCAACCGGAGAATTGTCCGAAAGTACGACCACCCGTCCCTCTAAAACAGCCATTGCTGCACGGTCCGGGCGCTCCGTTGTCTGAAACTGCGGAAACGGCGAATACCACTTTTCTTCGGTAAGCTGTTCGATCACACCACTGTCCAGCACTCCGTCAATCTCAAATCCTTCCAGCCTGTGCTCGATCTCCCTCACCAGTCCCGGATACACCAGATCCTCCATGAAAACAAGATAGACATTCGTGTTCGAACGCACACCACATTTCTTCTGCTTCACCTTGACTTTCGGCGAACGGATACGCTTCCGGATCAATGCTGCATTCTGCTTGACGGAATCACAAAATCCTTCATTAGAACCCCTTATCACCTTCTCCGAATCTGCCTCTGTGATTCCCATATTCGGATAACCGTCATCCGGTATCTTTACTGCCTGGTCAAATCCTTCCACAAACAGGATCACTTCTCCGGTCAGAAGTCCGTCCACCGCATCTTCTATCGTGTCAAAATACGTTGCATCCGAAATTCCCAGCGCATTCTTCTCAAGCACCTGATAGATTTCGTCTTTTTCAAGCCCATTTAAATGCTTTAATACCTCGCCAAGCGCCGATGTTCCCATATCTACCGACACCTCAATAAACGTCAGATAACATGGCACATCCATCTGCCTGCCAAGCATCATTTCCTTCTTCTTGATATCATCACACTCATGAAAAAACTGCTCCATCTGTGCGATATTCTCGCTCAGCCTCTTTGAAACCGGTATTTTCTCTGTCATAATAATCTCCATTTCTGCACTGTTTAATGAACTATCCAACAAATGCTGGTTTGTTGGGCGACATGAGTTTCCTCGTGTAGGGTGGTTCCGGGGATTTTCGATTGGCAAATTGCATCAAGCCGGGACTGTTTTGTTCCGTTG